>JAWOCQ010000006.1:0-5095 GCA_046483725.1 Candidatus Bipolaricaulota bacterium | reverse complement strand
CGGGGATGAGGATGTCGAGGAGGATGTTAGTATCGACTGCGGTTATCATGCTTCGCCCCGCAGTCGATACTAACATCCTCCTCGACATCCTCATCCCCGATGCCCAGCATGCAGATCGCTCCCAGCGAGCGCTTGATAGGGCGCTTGCCGATGGGGCACTTGTAATCTGCGAAGTGGTGTACGCGGAACTCGCTTCCCAATTCTGCAAAGCAGAGTAGCTGGATCAGTTCATCAAGGACACCCACATCAGGCTTGAACACTCCTCGCGACGTGCTCTGGTCCGAGCGACGAATGCCTGGAAGAACTACCTGGCAAACGGTGGGGCTCACCTAAGCTGTCCCACATGCGGCAACAAGCAGAAGGTTAAGTGCTCGGGCTGCGGAACGCTGCTTACTGTTCGCCAGCACATCCTAAGTGACTTCTTGATCGGTGGGCACGCCCGCGAGCGCGCAGGCAGGCTTCCCACAAGGGATCGAGGATTCTACAAAGGCTACTTCGCGGGGCTGAAACTTATGAACCCTGGCTGATCAAGCCCCTACCGACCCCGTATACGGTGGAGGGGATTCATCTCGCAAGTGGTACACCCGAGTGTACGATTTTGGAACTGGTGTTGTCTTCCGCGCAGAGGTCTTGTTGTCGAAGGATAGCCCAGCAGTTGCTCCTCGTCTTCTGGGGGCTCACTATCCCCGGTTCACAACGTCGCCACCGCGTCGCTGGCGACCTGTGGCGGTGGCTTGCCAGCGCTGCCCAAAGCTGGCTACAATTCGGTGTCTGATCGTCTCCTTCGGCCCCCCGCAGCTCCGTACACCACGTCCGTGGAGTCTAACTCACTTCGGCAGCAGGGCAGACCGCTCCTATGCTTTAGAAACAGGCTTTGGAGCAGTTCGAAGCCGAAGGGTGAGGGCCAAGGCCCACAACCTTGACCCCTAGGACGGCCGGCTGGCGGGGTATGGGAGGCGGAACCTCGGTCGAAGGGAGGACACAGAAGGGACGCCCGGCCGTTGAGGTCCGGCCCGGGGGCCTTACCCCTGCTGGTGGCGATGCCGAAGCAGGTACCCGCCGTGAACGCCGAGGCCCACCAGCCAGGGGAACGTGCTCATGGCCAGTGCCCACAGCCACTGCCTCAAGGTCAGCGGTTCGGTCTTGAGCACGGCGGACAACCCCGGAAGGTACACCGCGGCCACGAGCAGCCCCGAGCAGAGGACGAGTGCCCCCCACACGAACGGATTGCGGGCGATGTCGTTGGCCAGCGGCCCTGTCCCCAGGTCCCTTATGTTGAAGACGTGCCAGAGCTGAGCGAAGGCCAGGGTGAGGAAGGACATGGTCACAGCCTCCCCGGTGGGCAGCCCCAGCCCATACTTGGCCACAACCAGCGCCCCGAGCACGGCTGCGGTGATGAGCATACCGTACCCCCCGACTGCCAACCAGTGCCCACGCGTGAGGATGGGTTCGGATGGATCGCGTGGGGGGCGCTTCATTACACCGGGGTCTCCCTCACCTCCCGCTAAGGCTAAGGCGGGGAAGACGTCGGTGACCAGGTTCAAAAACAGGATCTGCAGGGGTAGGATGGGCAGCGGGATGCCCGCGATCGAGGCGAAGGCAACCGCCAGAATCTCGCTCACATTACACGACAGAAGGTAGAGGACAAACTTGCGCATGTTGTCGAAGATCACCCTCCCCTGGCCCACCGCAGCTACAATAGAGGGGAAGGCATCATCTTTGAGGACCATGTCCGCGGCTTGCCGGGCGACCTCCGTTCCCCGCTGGCCCATGGCCACGCCGATGTCCGCCTTCTTCAACGCCGGGGCGTCGTTCACCCCGTCGCCGGTCATGGCGCAGACCACGCCGCTGTCCTGATACAGGGTCACCAGATCGAGCTTCTGCTTGGGGCTGACGCGCGCGAATACGGGGGCATCCAGCAGGCGCTGTCGTTCTGTAGGGCTGACCTGCGTGACCTCCTTAAGATCGGCTCCGGATAACACGCGTGCGTTCTGCTCATCGCTCAGGCCCACGGCGAGGGCGATATTACGGGAGGTCGCCGCCTGGTCCCCCGTCACCATGACCACTCGGATCCCAGACTGCTTGCACAGGGCGATGGCCTCCTTCACGTCCCTACGAGGCGGATCTTCCAGGGCCACCAGGCCCAACAAGGTGAGCGCCTGGTACGGCGTTTCCTGGGCATCGAGGACAGTCTTCTCGGCCAGGGCGAGGGTGCGCAGGCCTTGCTCGGCGAGCTCCCGATTGGTCGCCGACCACCGTGCGCGTCGATCCTCGTCGAGTGGGGTCGTTCCCTCGGCCGTGAGCACGGACGTGCACGACTGAAGGACGGGCTCGGGAGCTCCCTTGACGGCCACCCTGATCTCCTTTTCGCGTTGGTGATAGGTGGCCATCATCTTGACTTCGGGGTCAAAGGCCTCTTCGCGAACTTCGGGAGATGAAGTGAGCAGCTCCTCCCGATGCATCCCGGCCAGTGACCCGGCAGCAAGCAAGGCCCCCTCCATGGGATCGCCGACACCTCTGCTTTCGTCGTTTTCGCTGTGGTTCAGCACGGCGTTGTTGCACAGGACCCCCACTTCCAGCGCTGCCTTGAGCGCGCCCTCCTCGGAGGGCGATTCCGGCCGACCGTCCCTGGAGAAGCCTTCGGGCTTCAGCTTCACAGAGCCAGAGGGAAGCACATAGCGGACCACCGTCATCTGGTTCTCGGTGAGGGTACCTGTCTTGTCTGTGCAGATGACATTGGTCGCCCCCAGCGTCTCTACCGCCGAAAGCCGGTTGATCAAGGCATTGCGCTTGGCCATACGCCACATCCCTCGGGCGAGAGTCAGGGTCGCCACAATGGGAAGCCCATCGGGGAAGGCGGCGACGGCAAGCGCAATCGAGGTCTCGATCATCAGGAACGCGTTTCGGCCAGCGAGCACCCCCGAGACGGCAACGACCCCGGCGATGCCTAGGGTGACCCAGATCAGCTTGTGTCCCAAGCGGTTGAGGCGCTTTTCCAGGGGGGTGACCTCCTCCTGGGCCTCCTCTACCAATGAGGAGATGCGGCCTAGCTCCGTGTTCATCCCGGTTTCCACTACTAGGGCCTCGCCGGACCCCCGGGTGACCGCGGTGCCCTTGAACAGCATGCTGGACTGCTCAGCGATGGGCGCGTCCGGCTCCACAGGATCGACCCGCTTGCCGATAGGCATGGATTCGCCGGTCAGCGTCGACTCGTCGGCTTGCACCTTGGAGGCCTGGAGTAACCGTAGGTCCGCGGTGACGATCTCGCCGGCCTCCAGCAGGACAATGTCCCCTGGGACAAGGTCTTGAGCGGGGACCACCCGTACCTCGTTGTCGCGCCGAACCTTGGTGGTCACCTGGCTCAGGCGTCGCAAAGCCTCCATGGATCGGACGGCCTGCAGCTCAGTGAAGAAGCCGATTCCGCCGTTGATCGCGATCACGGCAGCAATGGCAATGCCCTCGATCCACTCCCCCAGTACGAAGGAAAGCGCTGCCGCCACTGCGAGAAGGAGGATGATGAGGCTTCGAAACTGCTCAGCGAGGAGGGTCCAGTTGCTCCTGTGCTTTGTCTCCCTCAGCTGGTTTGGGCCATATGTACGCGTTCGACGCTTGGCCTCGTCCTCGGAGAGCCCGTCGGCGGAAGACTGAAGCCTCTGTACAGCGTCCTCGGCCTCCCTTGCCGAGGGCTGCCATTCACGTTTGCTCGATGATGCTAACGGAACCTCAGTTTCCATTCTCCGCAGCCTACCTAACTCGTTCGCCGTACGCAACCCCAGGAGTTGTCTCCTACGACATGAGGATGAAGCTCGCCGGTGTTTTTCGTGAAAGACGAGCATGAGAGACGAGGGGCAAGGCGTGTGATTCGCAGTATGGGAAGCGATGACCCTTATGGTGAACCAGTCACGCGCCGTCCCTCCCTGCACCGGCGGCCGAGGAACAGCCAGTTCCAGTCGAAGTCATGCCTGTAGGCTCCCGGCCATGTGGAGGTAGAGGCCCGTACTGGAGAGGGTGCTGTGAGCCTCCTTGACAGCTTGACGTTGACGCTGTGGCAATGGACGCTGTACTCATCGAGCGACGGTCGCAAAGAGCCTTCGACACTCATTGGGAGAATCAGAAACGCGGAAACGCAGCCCTAGTACGCCCGAGTGGACGATTTTGGAACCGCGCAGTGGCCGCGGGCCGAGGATGTCAAACCTCACCTGGGATTTCCCATTTGACTAAGTCGTCATGCCCCGAAGCCTCCGTGATATCTCCCAGCCGACCTTCGAGTCGGTGGACATCGAACCGAGCTCGGGACTTACCCGGTAGGGCATGGCTTACTTGGTCTAGACAGCGATCGCGGTTCGAGGCCCACTTTCTGTCATGCAAACCACGCTGTTGTCGGTTTTGGTACGGCAGGCCTAGTATGCCATTGGAGGTGGAAGAATGAGCAGCAGAATAGGGCATATGGCTGTCAGCCTCGCCCTGGTGGGGCTACTGTTGGTGCCGGCGAAACTCGCACTAGCCATCCCCAGTGACGTGGATCTTACAGGGATGTTGTCCATGTGGATGCACGGTACTGGCGTGCAGATCGAGTTTCCGGAGAGGGTGACTCGAACCCAGCGCATGGCCTTCCATACCCGCATCGTGGGCGAGCCGAACACAACGAACTGGTTACACTTCCCAATCAACACCCCTGTGGTTGGAACGTACGCGATCTTCAGCGACGACGGAGGATTGCTCGGGGACATTAAGAACATTGTCGCCCCAGGGGCGGATCTCGTGCTGCCCGACTCTGTGAGCTGGAACCTGTACTTCCGGCGCTACCGGTTGGACAAGGTGTTCCTTTGCTTCCGGACGGCCTCTGCGGACGTCAGGGTGACCAGGTTGCACATCCACGACGGCCGCAGACGCCTTGCCGCTCTTGACAACTTGGCCCTCCACGGGCAGCAAGACATGCGGGAATTCCTGATTACCGGGACCCCCCCGGTCCACAAGGGGATCTGCATCTCCCTCTGTGTGGAGTTCGGATCGTCGGAACAGCGCTGGATCGAGCTGGAGTCGGTCGGTGTGGCCGGTCATGTCAAATGATCCCCCTATGGTCATGAAACTTGAC
>JAWOCQ010000080.1:0-24671 GCA_046483725.1 Candidatus Bipolaricaulota bacterium | reverse complement strand
GGTTCCAGGTCGCCGTCGGTCACACGTTCACCTACCGCCCAGCCTTGCGGAACGGTCTCCTCGATGTTCAGCCCGCCTGTGACGGTCGCCTTCACCCGTACGGTGATACGCACCTCCACACGTTTGGAGTTCTTCTCTACCGTACGTGTTGCACCCAGCCTGCTGTCGGCCAACACACCGTAGGAGGCCGCAGCCACCACCTGTTCGTCCTGCAAGGCTTCCACCTCTACCACGTGGAACCCTTCCGGTACCTCCCAACGAAGCCACCGTTCGGCCCCAACGACTGTATCGTGCTCGCCCAACGTCCAGCGGAACTCGCTTCCTTCAGGTGCACCTTCCACTGTGAAGGTAACTGTAGCGTCAGGATCGGGATAGGGTTTGGAGGCCTCGATGGCCATGTCGGCCATCCCTCCCAACCCCATCAGCAGTACCACCGTCAACATCATTGCCATGCGCATAGTTCAGCCCCCTCCGCACGCTTGCAGCGTGGCGGGAGCCGGCCCTTCCGGGCCGGCCCCCACCTTAACACTCAAGGAAGATCAGCCTGGGTCGTCCGTCAATCCCCCTCGCACACCTCGGGCGGGGCACCAGGGAGTTCCTCGCAGATGGGCGTTTCCGTCAGCCACCGGGCGACGATCTCCTTCAGCGTCTCGTAATCTACCTTGTTCGGGTAACAGGTGCGAGGCACCGCCTCCCCCTCAAGCCAGAATGCCACCGCACGTTGGACCTGCGCATACGTGATGTTGTCGGAGAGCAGAAGGTCGATGCTGTCCTCCTTCACGTCCCAGCGGGAGATGGCCACGATGACGGCCAAGCAGTCACCTATGTCCACATGCTCGTCGCCCCGTACGTCCACCTCCACACACGGCCAGCCCGAGTCCGCTCGGCCGACTACCTGCCTTTGCACCGGGTCAGAGCAGTCGTCCTCCTGAACTTCGTCAATCGGCGTGGTGGGCGGTACCTCCACCTCGTAGATGATGGTCTTGGTGCGGCCGGCCTCCAGCGTTCCCATAAACGCCCACTGATTCGCCGCCGCCTTGTACACGAACCCATCATTCTGCAAGGGGGTTACTCGCCAACCCGACGGGAGCTCTTCGTCGAGTCCAACGCCATAGACGTCCACATCAGGTGTGATCTCAACCTTGACGGTGAACTTGTTGCCCAACGGTTCGCCGTCCGGGGCTTGGAAACCAAGCACCACTCCCTGACAGGGTATGGGAGTCATTATCGTCCGCACGGCCCGGAGTTCCGGCCAGGGCATTTCGGGAAGGTGTTCATCCACGGGCGTACACAACTCAGCATGTGCGGTGAGCTCCTTCAGCTGGGACAGGCTCATGCGCTCTCCGCAGGTATCCGGCACAGGCAAGTCCTTGCGCCAGAGCTCCCCGGCTCGCTTGAGCTGCTCAGCGGTGACCTCCTCCGACAGCCTCAGATCGATGCCATCGCGCTCGCTCGGCTGCGAAGCCGGTATTAGATGTGCGATCGCAGTCACGATGGACAGGCAGTCCGTAATCTTCACACGCGATTCGCCCTCCACCTCGATCTCGAAGTCGGGAGTCTTGGCCTGGAAATGCCCCCTGATGTCTATGGAGAAGGCGAGCCTCTGAGCCCGAAGCTCATCCGCTTTGGGCACGGTGACATCATAGGTGATGACCCGTTCGCTTCCCGCACGAATCTGGTCCATAAAGACCCACTGTGTGTCAGGGCGCCTGAACAACGCACCGGCATTCTCCACCGGTGTGACATCCCAGCCCACAGGCAGTGACTCCTCAAGGCCAGCTCCAGCCAAGTCCTGTTCAGCACGGATCCGTACACTGACCCGGAACGTGGAATCGGGCAGCGCCTCGGTGGTGGAGATGGAACGCGTGGCGCTCACCGCGACCGCCTCAACGTCTACCAAGAACGTCCACGGGTCACTCCGCCCACCTTCGCTGTCCACCACAGTCAGGGCCACTTCGTACGTGCCACCTTCCATATAGGTGTGCCGAACCCGCGGCTCGGTGGTGGTCTCCTCGGGAGTGCCGTCCCCAAAGTCCCAGTGGAACTCCACCAACTCGAGCGCCGGATCGTGTTCGCTGGCCCCTGCGTCAAACACCACCTCTTCCCGAACCCGCGGCTCAATCGGATCCAAGTCGAGGCGCGCCGTAGGCTGCTTCCACGGGGACCCTGCTAAGGTGATCGTATCGCTGCGGTTGAGTTCTATACGGTCGGGGCGAGCCACATCGCCGGACAAGAAATAGAGGTCGTGCGTCTCTGGAAACTTCTCGGGAGTCAGGTGGAGTTCGAACCCTTCACCCAAGTGCCCAAGAACCCCGCCTGCAGTACGATTGCCCATCCAGAAACCGCCCCAGGACCACTCTGCCCTCTCGCCCGCCAAGTCGTACTTGTGATTTGGCCACACATCGGGTGGGTCGTCTTGCACCATCCATTCCGCAGTAGCGGGTACGTCGACGATTCGAAACTCGGCGTCGACGCGCGGGCCACTCGGCCCATGAATGATGAACAGGTGAATCCTCTGCTCAGGATCCCTATACAGGAACACGTAGCTCTCTTCATCCTCCACTAAAGGATTCTGACTTAGACGAGCTTCTTCATCGTAGTCATAGAAGTCCTCGGCGGACACATTGCCCTCCAGGGGACTTATCTCTTCCTCTAGGTCGGCCTGGGTCACCGTGTAATACCCCCCCGCTGAAAGCGGCAAGGTGACCGCCAGGATGACCACGGCCCACAGGCTGATCTTCCTCACCATACCTACCTCCTTGCTCTCCTCGTCTCCGCATCATCAGAGTGCTACCTGGGACTCCCCGGGCCCACGGCTCAGTTCACCCCCCTGTAGTCCCAGGGCACCGGTTTCATCTCAGGTTGGGCGCAGGGTAGCTGGAGAGAGGGCAAGGCGAAAGGAAGCGCGGGGCCGCCCTCCGCCACACTTTGTCATAGCTGGAGGTGACCCACATCACCTTCGCGGCGGTCCAACGGCCGCCTACAGTTTCAACGCCTCTGGAGTCTGAGCCTGGTGGGGATGCTCAGGCCCGGCGTAAACCTTCAACTTACGCAGCATCCGCCGGCCTAGCTTGTTCTTGGGCAACATACGGCGGACGGCAAGCCTGATGGGAAGTCCCGGATGCCGTGCACGCAGCGTTCGATACGGTATCTCCTTGAGATGCCCGATATAGCCCGAGTGCCGATAGTGCATCTTTTGTTCCCACTTCTTCCCGGTAAGCTTCACGCAGTCGGCGTTAATCACCACCACGTAATCTCCCACGTCAAAATGGGGTGTATAGGTGGGCTTGTGCTTGCCCTGCAGCACCAATGCGAGCTTTGACGCCAGCCGCCCCAGGGGTTGGTCGGTGGCGTCCACTACGTACCACTTCCGCTCAAAGGTGCCGCCGGCATCCTCCTTTTTTGCCATATAGGTCTTTTGCATTGTCTCCTCCTCACCGACAGGCATTATAGTTGTCGCTTGCTCCTGCTCAACCGGCCACACCGCTAATCCAACATCACCATCTCTTCATCCGCCGGACCGACCCCCACCATAGCCACAGGAATCCCGACATACGCTTCCACCATCGCCAGTAGGTTCCGAACGGGCCGAGGCAGCTCATCCTCCGAGCGGGCACCGGAAAGGTCACTGTTCCAGACGGGCAGTCGCTCGTATACAGGCACGGCAGTGGCCAGCTCCCTAAAGCTTGCCGGGAATTCCTCACTGTAACCCTCTGCCGTCCGATAAGCCACGCATAGCCGCAGCTCCGACAAACCGCCCAGGACATCCATTTTGGTCAGCGCAAGCTTGGTGAACCCGTTGACCTTACACGCATACCTAAGCGCCACCAAATCCAACCACCCGCAGCGCCGCGGCCGTCCGGTGGTACTCCCATACTCACCGCCTAGCTCCCGCAGCTGTTTTCCCACCGCACCCGTTTCCTCTGTCGGGAATGGCCCCTCCCCCACGCGGGTAGTGTACGCTTTGGCCACCCCCAACACGCTCTGCAACCTCTCCGACCGAATTCCCGTTCCCCACCCGACGCCGTGCACTGTCGTCGTGGAGGAGGTGACATAGGGATACGTGCCCCAGTCAAGATCGAGAAGGGTTCCTTGCGCCCCCTCAAACAGCACGGTCTTGCCCTGCTCCAGAGCCGCGTTCAAAGCCGCGCGCACGTCCCCTACCCGATCCCCGATGCACCGGTAAAACTCCAGCAGATCGCGCATCGTATCCTCCACCGGGAACGCGTCTCGATACCCTCTTACTGACAATTCCGCGGCAGCCGTGTGTAACGCGTTGCGGACGGTATCCTCGTCGCCCAGATCCCCAAGCCGCAGCCCTCGCCTCGCCGCGCGCTCCTCATAGCAAGGACCGACGCCTTTGCGAGTTGTACCGATGCGCTCTGCGTTGCCTTCCAGCTCCTCGCGCAGCTTGTGGTGAGGGAGGATGAGGTGCACCCGATCGGAGTAGGTCAGCCTCGGCTCGGGCCTCCCTTGCGCCTTGAGCTCGCCCAGCTCATCGCGCAGCTTCCAGGGGTCCAAGGCCATACCATGAGCGAGCACCCCTAGGCAACCAGGATGCAACGCGCCTGCCGGAATGTGATGCAGCCGCACGGTTCCGCACCCGTCCTTCACCGTGTGGCCGGCATTGGGTCCGCCGTTAAACCTCACGGTAAACTGTGCATCCCGCGCTAAGAAATGCACAACCTTGCCCTTGGCTTCGTCGCCCCACTGCGCCCCGATCACGGCTGTCGCCGACATCGCCTGCTTCTCCCTCCCTTACCCAAGCGCTTGCTTGCCTACGCGGCGCAACGCGACGCGGCCCCGCCGCTTTCCCAGGGTGAGATCCGCCTCATGTTCCGCTTCTTCCATCGTCCCCTTCCACATTTTCACCGCCAATACCTCTTCCGCGATGCGATCCGCATGCTCTTCGGCAAGAGGACTCCACTCCCCTTGGTATGCAAGCTCAATCCTATCCGTAACATGGAACCCCGCCTCCTTCCTGGCCAATTGCAGCCTGTGTACGAGCTCCCGTAGCTCTCCTTCGACCTGCAGGCCCTCGTCGAGGCGCACGTCAAGTGCCACACCCCGCTCGTTTTCCTGGACCACTACGTATCCCTCCTGTGCAGTCCAGCTAACCTTCACGTCCTCCGGACGGAGTTCCACCCGCCGGCCGTCCAGCTCCACGGTCCACGCGCCCTCTCCCTCCAGTGAGCTGACCACTTCCTGTGGATCGGCCTGGGCCAACGCCTCCGCCGCTCGCTTGGCCAGCGGCCCCAAGCGCGGCCCCATATTCTTGAACTCCGGGGCCACCTCGGGGGACTGGAAATCTCCCAGGCTAGCTCCCGGCTTGACCTCCTTTACGTTCAGCTCCTGGCGCACCAGGTCCCACAGCTCGGCGGAAAGCGTGTCCGGCCCGGCGACATACAGCGAATGCAGCGGCTGCCGGACCTTGATCTGGCTCGCATTGCGCGCCGCCAAGCCCAGCGAAACCACCTGCCGGGCAACCCCCATTTGCTCCTCAAGCGCCCTGTCCCGCTTGCCAGGGGAGGGCCAAGGCGCCAAGTGTACCGACGCGGGCTGTTGGCTGCGGCGCAGGGACCACCACATCGACTCGGCCAGAAAGGGAGCCACCGGGGCCAGCAGAGAGCTCAGCGTCTTCATCGCTTGGTAGAGAGCCTCGTACGCACTCCTCTTGTCCTCGCTCATCCCTTCCCCCCAGAAGCGAGGCCTTGCCAACCGCACATACCAGTTGGAGAGATCGTCTACATACCGCTCCAGTAAGCGACACGCTTCGACCACCTTGAACCCGTCCAGGGCCTGACCCATTTCCTCCACCACTGCAGCGGTGCGCGAGAGGAGCCATCGATCGAGCGCGGGCATTGCTGCAGGTGCTTGATCGGAAGGTTCAAAACCGTCGATCCCTGCGTAAAGAGCCAGAAAATCGTGGCAGTGACGTACCGTCTCCAGAAAGCGGAAGCGTGCTGCCCTCACCCCTTCCTCCGACAGCCGACGCTGCGACCAGGGAGCCGATTCCGAGGCCACGTACCAGCGAATCGCGTCCGCCCCATGCTCGTCGGCCAGGGGCAGCGGGTCCAGCACGTTCCCCCGTGACTTGCTCATCTTGTGCCCGGTGGCGTCCAGACCCATTCCCGTGACCAGCACGTTGCGGTAGCAGCCCCGGCCGTGCAACAACACGCTGGTGGCCAAAAGCGTATAGAACCAGCCCCTGGTCTGATCCAACGCCTCGGAGATAAAATCGGCCGGGAACGCATCTTTGAACTCATCATGGTTCTCGAACGGATAATGCCACTGAGCGGTGTGCATGCTCCCCGAGTCGAACCAGGTGTCCAGTACGTATGGGACCCGGCGCATGACTCCACCGCAGCCACAGCGCAGGAGCACCCGGTCTACATACGGGCGGTGCAACTCCACAGAGGCGGCCAGCTCCCGGTCCTGTGCGTGTTCCACGAGCTCCTCGCGCGAACCGACTACCTGCCGACCGCCACAATCCTCGCATAGCCACACGGGCAAGGGCGTCCCCCAAAAACGCTCACGGGAAACTGCCCAATCCCGCAGGGACGACAGGAAGTCGCCCAGACGTCCGCGTCCCACATGCTCCGGGTACCAATTCACCTGAGCGTTGGCCTCCACCAAGGCGTCCTTCACCTTGGTCGTGGCCACAAACCACGAGTCCATAGCGTAGTACAGAAGCGGCGTGTCACAACGCCAGCAAAAGGGGTATTCGTGCCGGTAGGCTTCTGAGCGAAGCATGAATCCCCGCCGCAAAAGGTCATCTACAATCCTGCTGTCCGCGTCCTTAACGAACTCCCCTTGTGCCAACGGTAAGTCTTCGGTGAACTTCCCCATCTGATCCACCGGCTGGACCATGGGCAGCCCTTCGTCCTGCCCCAGACGATAGTCGTCCTCTCCGAACGCCGGCGCGATGTGCACAACTCCCGTGCCTTCTTCCATAGACACAAAGTCCGCGCCGACCACCCGGTAGGCTTCCGTATCTCCGGCCAGCGGGTACAGCGGTTCGTATTGCATGCCTATCAGTTGCTCGCCGGGGACTTCCTTCAACACCTCGGCGTTAGCCCCCAAGACAGCCTCCACACGTGAAGCCGCCAGCAGCAACCGTTCCCCATTCCATTTCACAAGAGCATAAGCTGCTCTGGGGTCCACCGCTGCCGCTACATTGGCCGGTAAGGTCCAGGGGGTGGTGGTCCACACGACCAGCGAAACAGGGCCGCTCCCCGCCTCCCCGCGCTCCTGTTCCTTTACAGGCTCAACTAAAGGATCTTGTTCATGCAGTCGGAACCGCACGTACACGGACGGGTCCTCCACCTCCGCGTACCCCTGGGCCACCTCGTGCGAGGACAAACCGGTGCCGCAGCGAGGGCAGTAGGGCAGGATCTTGTGCCCTTGGTAGAGGTAACCGGCCTCGTGAATGGTCTTCAGTTCCCACCACAAAGACTCGATGTACTCGTCGCTGTATGTAACGTACGGATTGTCCATGTCGATCCAGAATCCCAGGCGTCGCAGCATCGCCTCCCAGTCCCGTATGTAGCCCTGTACGGAGGACTTGCAGGCCTTGATGAACCGCTCCATGCCATAGCTCTCGATGTCCTGCTTACTGGAAAGGCCCAACCGGCGTTCCACTTCGAGTTCTACCGGCAGGCCGTGGCAGTCCCACCCGGCCTTCCGTCCAACGTAATGGCCACGCATGGTCTTGTAGCGTGGATACAAGTCCTTGTACACCCGGGGCATAAGGTGCCCAAAGTGGGGCCGGCCGTTGGCCGTCGGGGGGCCTTCATAGAACACAAAGCGAGGACCGCTCCGTGTCTGCTCAACCGACTTCTGGAAGATCCCATTCTCTTCCCAAAAGGCGAGCACCTCCGCCTCTCTCGCTCCGGGGTGCTCCTGCAACCTCTCAAAGCTCACCGACGCCTCCTTAAAGCAATACTGGGAAACAAAAACAGCACCCCGGCATTATAACAGCCCTGCCCGCCCGCGCGACGCACAGCGCTTGTTGGCCCCCGTAGTGCGAAGCTCACGCCATGTGGCGTCAGTCGCCCAATCCCATACGACGGAAGCTCGTGTCCAGCTCCCTCAACAAGTCAGGCACCTGAGATATACGCGCCAGCTCCTCCGAAGACAGACGGCTGGTCACCTCCGGATCCTCCCCGGCCAGCTGAGCCAGTTCTCGTCCCTGTGCCACTGCGCTCATCGCCAACCGACGCACCCGTGCGTGGGCTTCCCGCCGACTCATCCCGGCCCGGATCAACGCCAACAGCAGCCCCTCGGAATAGGGTAGCCCTTGTGCCGCGGTAATCCGTTTGCGCATTTCCTCTTCCCTGATCTCTAGGCCCGCCACCAATTCCCTCGCCCGGGTTAGCATGAAGTCGGCCACAGTGAACGCCTGGGGCAGTATCACCCGTTCCACAGAAGAGTGAGACATGTCCCGCTCATTCCAAAGGGCGATGTTCTCCAGCGCGGGACTCACACACGACCGCAGCAGCCTCGCCAGGCCGCATAGTCGTTCCGATAGGATCGGGTTCTGTTTATGTGGCATGGCCGAGGACCCTTCGGGTCGGAACTCGGACACCTCACCTATCTCCGTGCGGGAAAGGTGGCGCACTTCGAGCGCCACTGTCTCCACCACTGCACCGGCCGCCGCCACAGCGAACACCGCCTCGGCATGGCGCTCCCGCGGGACCACCTGCCCAGCAGGTACACACACATCCAGGCCCAAGGAATCCAGCGCCAGTTCTTCGGCCTTGGGGGGGAAGAAGGCGTACGTGCCCACAGCGCCGGCAAGCTTGCCCACCGCGATCGTGTCCCGGGCTCGGCTCAACCGCTCGCCGGCCCGGTTCACCATGTCCAACCAGCTCAGCGCCTTCAGGCCCAACGTGGTGGGTTCCGCCCACTGGCCGTGCGTGCGCCCCAACATAGGCGTGCGGCGGTGCCGGCAAGCACACGCCTTCAGCTCTGTGCCCAGGGCATCAGTTCTTTCCCGCAAGAGCTCCAACGCATCCCTCAACAGGAGTGCCAGCGCCGTATCCTTCACATCCGATGAAGTGAGACCATAGTGCACCCACCGGCCTTCGAGCCCGGCTTGCTCCTCAAGCACCCACAGAAACGCCACCAGGTCGTGCCCCACCTCTTTCTCCATCGCTAGCGTCCGGTCCACATCCACGCAGACCTTCGACTGGACCTGAGCGTGGGTCCCCTGTGGAACCACGCCCACGCTCTCCAGCGCATGCAGGGCGGCAAGCTCCACCTCGAGCCAACGACAGTACTGCGTCTCCAACGTCCACAGATCCCGCATGGGGGCAAGCGCATAACGATCCATAGCACGCTCAAGGTACCCTGACGGATCACCAAGCACAACCCTCCACGAGCCCTTGCTCGCGTAGGGACACAATGCGGCCAGGGCACACGATCACGTGATCCACGACCGGGATGCCCAGAGTGCGCCCAGCTTCGATCAGCTGCCGGGTTAGCGCCAGGTCCTCGGCGCTCGGCTCACACACACCCGACGGGTGATTGTGCGCTATTATCACGGACGCAGCCCTGTCGGCCACTGCATCGGCAAACACCTCCCGGGGATGCACAAGCGTCACATCCAAAAGCCCCACCGTAACGACGCGTGACGCCAACACTTCCCCTGCGCCGCTCAGGGAGAGACATACGAAGTACTCTTGTTTCTTACAGATGATCTCCTGAACATAGGGAAACACGTCCGCCGGTTCTCGGATCACCGGAAGCTCCCTCGATAGCTGTCGCCGAGCCAGTTCCAAAGCGGCCACCAGCCGGCAAGCCGTGGCATTGCCCACCCCGGGGATGGCCTCCAACTCCTCCGGCTTTACCCCCACCAAGCCCTGGCCATAGCGGGACAGGATCTCGCCGGCGAGTTGGAGCACCCCCCGTCCACCGCCGGTCCCCAAGAGGACCGCCAAAAGCTCCTGGTCCGAGAGGGCCTGGCTCCCCCGCTTGCGTAATCTCTCCCGCGGCCGGTCTACGGCCGGCAGTTCATGGAGTCGTTTCGCTGTGAGATTCATCTTCTCTCGGTCCTCCTAGGCTGTTAGGTACAGTATACTGTATCTAACCGGGGAGGGGCTATGTTTACCGCGTGCATAACCGCGAGGGAAAATCATCCATCGCACGGGTACAATTAGAGAATGGAAGCGCTTAAAGCATGGATTCAACGAGAGGGGATCGTCTTGGGCCCCGAGTTTCTGCGCGTGGACGGCTTCCTCAACCACCGCATCAACCCTGAGTTCGTGGGACTGGCCGGCGAAGGGCTGGCTGCGAGCTACGCCGGTCGAGGCATCACCTGCGTGCTGACTGCGGAGGCCGCCGGAAACGTGATCGCCTACGAGGTCGCTCGTCGGCTCGGCGCCTGTGCCCTGTACGCCAAGAAGGGCCAAGCCATCACCATGGACAATGCAGTCAGCTGCGGCCTGCGCTCGCCCACCAAGGGAACCCAGCAAGAGCTTTTCCTATGCCGGGATTACTTAGCTGAAGGAGAACGTGTGCTGGTGGTCGACGATTTCCTCCATCGGGGAATCACCTCGGCCGCGCTGGCCCAGATGGTGCTCCAGTGTGGTGCTGAGCTTGCGGGGTTCGGATTCGTCATCGAGAAGTGCTTCAGCGGAGGGCGGGCGCAGCTGGAAGCGTTCGGGGTGCCCATAGTGGCCCTGGCCCCGATCACGCACATGGACCCCGAAAGCGGCCGAGTGGAGTTCGCGGAGTAGGTGTCGATGAGCGTTGTGATTCTGGATTTCGGCTCCCAGTACACGCGGCTCATTGCCCGGCGGTTGCGGGAACTCAACGCCTTCTCCGTAGTGCTACCTGGAGCCGCTTCTCTCGACGAGATTGACCAGCATAACCCCCAAGCGCTTGTCCTCTCCGGAAGCCCTGCATCCATCCACGATCGCGACCCCCCCCGCCCGCGGCAGGAGGTCCTGGCCGCGGGGCTCCCCACCCTGGGGATCTGCTATGGCATGCACTGCCTGGTAGAGGCCAAGGGGGGGAGGGTAGCCCAAGCCCAGCACCGCGAATATGGTCGCGCGCTTCTCTCCGGAGCCCGGGGACCTCTGTTTCGTGGCCTTCCCCAAGGTCTCGAAGTCTGGATGAGCCATGCGGACGCTGTGCAGGAGCTTCCCCCAGACTGGGAGGTAGCGGCCTTCAGCCCCGACTGCGCGGTTGCCGCGGCCTACGCCGTCGACGGCAGCGCCGCCGGAGTCCAGTTCCATCCCGAGGTGACCCACACGCCCGAGGGAGCCGAGGTGCTGGCCAACTTCCTGGAGATGGCTGGCGTCCGCCGTGACTGGACCCCGGAGAACACGCTACAGCTGCTTCTCGATGGCGTGCGCCGCCAGGTCGGCTCGGACAGGGTGTTGCTAGGCCTGTCAGGCGGCGTGGATTCCACCACCTTGGCCGCCCTCCTGGCCCGCGCCGGCGTGGATCACAAAGCCATCTTTGTGGATCACGGACTCCTCCGGCATGCCGAAGGCGAGGAGGTGGAGGCCACCGTACGCGCGATAGGGGTGAACCTTGAGGCGGTGGACGCCGCTTCCCTATTCCTGCAACGTCTTCAGGGAGTGGAGGACCCCGAGGACAAGCGCCGGGCGATCGGCGGGGCCTTCGTCGAGGTGTTCGAGGAGCAAGCCCGGTGTCTGGGACCGTTTCGCTTTCTCGCCCAGGGAACGCTGTATCCTGATGTAATCGAGTCCGCCGGGGCCACCGGGGCGGCGAGCATCAAGAGCCACCACAACGTGGGTGGGCTTCCCGAGCGCCTGGGGTTCGAGCTCCTGGAGCCGTTTAGGTTTCTGTTCAAGGACGAGGTGCGGGAGCTGGCCAAGCTGCTGAACCTGCCCGATCACCTCCGTCTCCGCCACCCGTTTCCCGGCCCGGGACTGGCTGTACGCATCTTGGGGGAGGTGACCCCCGGACGCCTGGAGATCCTGCGCCAAGCCGACGCCGAGTTCGTGGCCGCGCTGCGCGAACACGGCCTTTACGACCAAGTATGGCAGGCCTTAGCGGTTTTAACCCCGGTGCGGAGTACCGGCGTCGGCGGCGATGGGCGAACCTACGGCCATGTCGTTGCCCTCCGTGCGGTTACCAGCGTTGACGGGATGACCGCCGACTGGGCCCAGCTCCCCCTTGCCTTCTTGGATCAGGTGGCTGCCCGCATCACCCGACGCGTTCCTGGAGTTGGCCGAGTGGTCTACGACATCACCAGCAAACCCCCCGCCACTATCGAGTGGGAATAACAGGCTCGAACCGCGCCTGGAAGAAGCGGAGCATCTCCGGCTCGTAGGAGAACTCGAGCCCGGGGATCGTCTCTCGGCGACGGAATACGTCGATCACGGTCTCCGCAGCGTACTCCATGTGGGTTTGCGTGTACACGCGGCGGGGAACGGTGAGTCGGACCAGCTCCAGCCGGGGCCGGCGGTTTTGCCCAGTCTCCGGGTCTCTTCCCGCGCTGACGTTTCCGCGCTCCATGCTGCGCACACCACCCTCAAGGTAGACTTGGGCCGCCAGCATCTGCGCGGGGAACTGATCTTGGTCCAGCTGAGGTAGGAACTCCTGGGCGTCCAGGAACACCCCGTGCCCCCCGCACGGATGGACCAACGGTACTCCCCCTTCCACCAACATTGAGTGAAGCAGCCGAATCTGGCTTATACGCGCGGCCAGGTACTCAACCTGACACACCTCCTGAAGCCCGATCGCCAGGGCCTCCATATCCCGCCCGGCCATGCCTCCGTAGGTGTGCAATCCCTCGTATACCACGACCATGCTGCGGCACCGCTCGAACATCTCCTCCTGCCCTTCATGGAAGGCTAGGAACCCCCCGATGTTGACCAGACCGTCCTTTTTGGCGCTCATCCACGCTCCGTCGCTGTGTGCGCAGATCTCCCGGATGATGTCCTTGATGGAGCGGTCGGCGTAGCCTTCCTCCCGCTCCTTGATGAAGTAGGCATTCTCCGCAATCCGGGTGATGTCCATGAAAATGCGAATCCCGTGACCTTCACAGAACTGACGCAGCTCCTTCAGATTGGCCATGCTAAACGGCTGTCCACCAGCCATGTTGACATTGGGGGCAACGCTTACCATCCGTACGCGTTCCGTGCCGTACTTGTCCACCAATGTCTGCAGTTTCTCCAGATCGACGTTGCCCTTCCAGGGGAAACGGGAAGCAGGGTCGTGCGCCTCATCCACAATCACGTCGTGAAACACCCCGCCGGCAAGCTCAGCATGCTGGCGGGTGGTGGTAAAGTACATGTTCATCGGCACCACGTCTCCGGGCCGGATGAAGTTCTGAAAGAACAGGTGCTCGGCGCCGCGCCCTTGGTGGGTGGGGACCGTATACGAGTAGCCCATCAACTCTCCCACCGCCTCGCACAGGTTGTCGAAGTTGCGGCTCCCTGCGTACGCCTCGTCGCCACGCATCAACCCGGCCCACTGCACCTCGCTCATAGCGCTGGTCCCGCTGTCGGTGAGCAGGTCGATGAATA
Source organism: Candidatus Bipolaricaulota bacterium (assembly GCA_046483725.1). Taxonomy (GTDB): domain Bacteria; phylum Bipolaricaulota; class Bipolaricaulia; order Bipolaricaulales; family Bipolaricaulaceae; genus T3SED10-47. Next base: position 11,166 of record JAWOCQ010000080.1, on the reverse strand, counting down.
CATCCTTGCTTGCCAGAAGAAAAGTGTTATAGCCTGCTTGCTCTAGACACCGTCGGCGATACTCCCTCGTGGTGACCTGAAGAGGCTCCACCATCTTGATCTTGTACGGTTCGGGGATGCAACGCGGCATGTCCCGCCTCCTTTCGTGGGATTGTCCATCATGATAGTTGAGCCGCTACGCTTTGGCCATCGCTCCTGGCAAATCGCCGGGGTCTGGGGCACCATAGCAGGCTATGAGCAAGCCGCGCGTGTCGGTAGTCCGGTGTGGATCATACGAATGCCAACAGGTAGCAAGCGCGGTTGACCGGGCGATAAGCCTTCTCGGAGGGCTAGAGGGGTTCGTTCGCCCCGGAGACCGCGTGTTCGTCAAGGCCAACCACTTGTCCCCTCCTTCCCCGCCTGAGCGCGCCATCATCACCCACCCGAAAGTCGTCGAAGCAGTCTTGCAGCAACTCCTGGGGGTCACCTCCCGGGTGAGTTTCGGCGATGACGTACAAGCCGACGGGGACCCATTCGCTGTGTCCGGTTACCGAGAACTCGCTCAGCGTCTCGGGGTTCCCTTGGTCAACCTAAAACAGCACGGTTTCACCGAAATAAACTCCGGCGGGGCCGTGCTCGAGCGCGTGTACATCGCCCGCGAGGTCCTGGAGGCCGACGTGGTGGTGAACCTCCCCAAGCTCAAGACCCATTCGCTGACCACACTCACCGGTGCGGTGAAGAACCTATACGGCGTCATCCCCAGCGGGTTGCGCTCCAGCTATCATGGTCTCTACAGCCAACCCGCTGCATTCAATCAAGCCCTCGTGGACATCTATGCGACCGCGCCCCCAGCATTGCACATCATGGATGCTGTGGTGGGAATGGAGGGAGAAGGCCCGGCCGCCGGGCAACCCCGCGAGGTCGGCCTGCTCCTGGCAGGCGGCGATGGCGTGGCAGTGGACGCCGTAGCAGCTCACATCATGGGCCTGGACTCCATGGAGATCGGCACCACCCAGGTGGCGCACCGCCGCGGCGTAGGTGTTGGAGAGCTTCAGGAGATTGAGCTTGTAGGGGAGGCCATGGATAATGTTCTCCCAACTTCTTTCACCCTCCCCTCCACCACGCCCGCACGCTATCTCGGCCGCGTGCCCCCATCGGTGGCTCGGCTGTTCAGTAGTCAGCTCACGGCATACCCCACCGTGGTCACCGACCGTTGCGTGGGCTGCAGAGCGTGCGCCGCTATCTGCCCGGTGGGGGCGGCCACCATGCACGGGAACAAGGCCCGCATAGAGCGCCGCAAGTGCATCCGCTGTATGTGCTGCCACGAGGTGTGTCGCTACGACGCTATCCTCCTCCGCCGTTCCCTGCACGGCCGGGCGCTGTACAGGGTGATGCAGGCCGCGCGGCGCCGCCTGAGCAGCCCCTGAGGGCCTAGCCCAGCTTGGGATCGGCTGCCTTGCACCCACCGTCTTCCCGCCCCTGCCCGGCTTTGCTCCGTAAGGAAGCTTCAGTTTCGCCTCCTTCAATTCCCCCTAGCCCTTGGGCCGGGCGCGGGCCAGCCAGGTCCAGTTGCCGGACAGGCGAGCTCCCCACTCCTCCATCGCCGCGTGTGTCGCGGTATTCCCGCCCCACATAGCAACCCGCAACCCCTGCAGCCCTGTGCGGGCTAGGTCTCCGGCCAGGGCCTGCAGGAGGAGCACGTTGTCCTCTTGCCCGTTGGAGGCACACAGCCGCACCTGGGCCCAGGATTGGTAGGCGTTGTACTCCACAGAAGCAATCGCTTGCCGCTTCCCCACGGCCACCCCCTCACGCAGTCCCATCACTGATACCAGTGGGGCACCATACGTCCCGTCCAGCGTAACTGCCCGGGCAAGATTGCCGACCTGCATCGCAGCACGGACCAGTTCTCTTCGTTCACGCCGCCGCAACCAGCGGACAGACGCCCCGGGACGGACCCCCACGGGGAGAGGAAGCAAAAGCTCGTAGTCCCAAATGTCTCCCAGCTCTACGAACCCCGCCCGCGCCAGCGCCTGCCGCCCCCACCCCTCTCGGGCCGGTAGCGCTCTGACAAACTCTGTACCGGCGGCATCGTGTTTTGCCAACACTGCGTTGAGGAACAACTGCCCCACTCCCGTTCCCCGCACGTCACTGCGGAGCACAAGCCCCGTCAGGCGCGGAGATTGCTCGCCTAGCTGTCCCATCACACCGAGCAGATGATCCCCCTGATGTGCCACCCAAAACTCGGCCGAGCTCCCCAACCACTGGAGAGTGCGCAGAGGAAGGCGCCGGGCGCCGAGGAGGATCCGCACAACTCGTCTTACAGCGCCCACGTCCAACGCGTCGGTGCCCCAAGCCATCGGAAAGCACTCCTTCCACAAGGCAAGCGCCTGCTCTACATCCGCACTGCTACCTCGTTTGACCTGCAACTGGCGCACACCGGATTGTAGAACCTCGATGGCGGCGCGTCCGCCCCGGAGCGTGTATGCTTGGAACCAGTTATGGAAAAACCAAAGGCCAGGAGGCGATAGCATGCACGAGCAAGTACGCCAGGCGCTGGAAACCCTCCGTCCCGCCCTACAAGCAGACGGCGGAGACATCGAGCTAGTGGAAATCACCGAGCAAAACGTGGTGCGCGTCCGCCTTAGCGGCGCGTGCCATTCGTGCCCAATGGCAGCAATAACACTCCACGACACGGTAGCACGCTACCTGAAAGAGCAGATCCCCCAAGTTGCGGAGGTGGAGGCCGTCTGATACCCCCTGAGCGGCTCGTCTCTCAGCTGCCACGGTGGAAGTGGACCGGTTTTTCGCCCAATATAAAAAGCCCGCCTCCGGCGGGCCTCCTATTTAAAATACGACCACCAAGGCCTCCTGTCAAGGGGTCTGGGCGTGGCCACCCGGTGTCACCACTCAGGCCGCAGTAGAATCGAAATATTTAACCCATAAGCCATAGTGCGCCCGAAGAAACTCCACTACGTCGCCGAAAACAAACCAGCCGCCAAATCGACAGCCGCCGGACCCAACAAGCTGCTACAATTACCAGCAGATGAGACCACTGCGAAGGGAGCGATCATAGATGGCCGAAGAGAAGACACAGGCTGAAGCACAGAAATCCGGTGACGCCGGAGAGAGCAAGGAGAAGAAGCGCAAGCTCCTCGGCATCGAGCCCGTCGAGACGCAACACGAACTCTCCCTGCAGGACAAGACGCTCAGCTACACCGCGCGGGCGGGGGTCATCCCCCTCAAGGACGAGTACGATGAAACGGAAGCCGAAGTCTACTTCACCGCCTATGAACTAGACGAAGTCGAGGATCGCTCCAAGCGCCCCCTCACGTTTGCCTTCAACGGCGGGCCGGGTTCCTCTTCAGTCTGGCTCCACATGGGGGCGCTGGGACCGAAGCGAGTGGTGATGGAAAGAGAGGGCTGGATGCCCGCGCCTCCGTACCACTACGAGGACAACCCCTACAGCTGGCTCGACCGGACCGACCTCGTATTCATCGATCCCGTGGGCACCGGATTCAGCCGGGCGGCTAAAGAAGACCTCGACAAGAAATTCTGGAGCGTAAACGGGGACATCGAGTCCGTCGGCGAGTTCATCCGCCTGTATCTCACGCGGTACAAACGGTGGAACTCGCCGTTATTCGTCGCTGGCGAAAGCTACGGCACCACACGCGCCGCCGGCCTAGCGGGGCATCTCGTCAACCGAGGGATCACCTTCAGCGGGATCATGCTCATCTCCACGGCACTGGATCTCAGTGCACTCCGGTTCATGCCGGCCAACGACCTTCCGTTCCAACTGTTCGTCCCCACCTACTGCGCCACGGCCTGGTATCATGGCCGGCTCCCCGAAGACCTACAACAGTGGGAACTCCCCGACCTCATGGCCGAGGTGGAAAGCTGGGCGGAGGGGGAGTTGACCCGGGCCCTGATGAAGGGCGATCGCCTCGACGACCGTGAACGCCGAGCCGTCGGGGAGAAGCTAGCCCGGTACACCGGCCTCGAGCTCGATTACGTGCTGGGGACCAACCTGCGCGTCCTAATCCATCGCTTCTGCAAGGAACTCCTGCGCGCAGAGCGGCGAAGCGTGGGCCGGCTTGATTCGCGCTTCAAGGGGATAGAGGCGCTGGCGGTCACCGAGTACCCGGAATTCGACCCCTCGGCTCTGTCAACCGCACCCCCCTATACCTCGGCGTTCAACCACTACGTGCGCACGGAACTGGGAATAGAGACGGACCTCAGCTATGAAGTCCTCAGCATGAACGTGAACCGCAAGTGGGAATGGGAGAAGGGGACGATGCCGGCCACCGGCGAGAAGCTGCGCGGCGCCATGGCCAAGAACCCTTACACCAAGGTATTCGTCGGCCAGGGGTACTACGATCTGGCCACACCTCACTTTGCTACCCAGTATATGCTCAGCCATATGAACGTCGATCCGGCGCTGCGCAGGAACATCGAGGTCAAATACTACGAAGCCGGTCACATGTTCTACCTCGACCTGGACTGCCTCGGCGCGTTCAAAGCGGATGTCGAGCATTTCATAGGCGCAACGGTGTAGTATCCAATCGGGGGAGCTTGGACCCCAACGGAGGTGCAATATGAACGTTGGATTGATAATCCACTCCCAAACGGGAAACACGCTTTCGGTCGCCCAGAAGCTGGAGCAAAAGTTACTGGAGTCCAGCCACTCGGTGACGGTGGAACGGTTGCAGCCCGTGGCCGAGGTGCGCCCCAGAGCCAAGGAGGTTGAGTTCGAATCGCTCCCCGAGATTGATGCTTACGACGCGCTGGTCTTCGGGGCCCCCGTGCATGCCTTTTCTCTGTCGCCAGCCATGCAGGCCTATCTAGGGAAACTCCCTTCGCTAAAAGGCAAGCCCGTAGCCTGCCTGGTGACCCAGTTCTTCCCCTTCGCCTGGATGGGCGGCAACCGCGCCGTGCGCCAAATGCGGAAGGCCTGTGAGGCGAAGGGAGCCCGGTTCTGCGGCTCCGGGATAGTGCACTGGTCACGAAACCGCGAGCACAGGTCCGCAGAGGTCGTAGACAGACTCAGCTCTTGCTTCCCGGCATAGATCTCGCCAAGACTCAGCTCCGCGAGTCCAACGGGCTCAGCCATCCCTCGGGACACGCCGTCCCGTCCTTGGCTCTGATTGTGCATGTGTTCTGGATGATCCTTACCCAGCTACATCTCACCAATGGGATTGCCGTCGTAGCTAAGACCGCTTGCACCAGACTCGTGCCGTGTTAGCAGCCTCTGGAAATTGAGGTGTTGACCTTGGTTTGGACACGCCGTATTGTTGAGGTCAGCAGGTCCGCCAGCCACATTGGGAGGCTCTGGCTTGTGACCGAGTAGGGAGGACAGACTCACAGAAATGGAAGCAGGAGTTCCGTCAGAATCTTCGGGCGCACACGAACGGCAACCCTCAGCCAGTCCGATCGAATCCGTACTCAACAGGCTGGAAGCAACTTCTAAGGGCCTTTCTCAGTCTGAGGCTAAGCGCAGAAAGCGTGAATATGGGCCCAATCAGCTAAGGCAAGCAAAGGAAAGACCTAGTTGGGCAATCCTTGTTGACCAATTCAAGAGCCTGATCATCCTGCTCTTGTCTCTAGCAGCAGCACTGTCTTTTGTCCTCGGGGAGTGGATCGAAGGGGCTGCCATAGCTGCAGTGATCCTGATAAACGGGGCAATAGGCTTCTTCACGGAACTCCAGGCCATCCGATCAATGGAGGCCTTGCGGCGCTTAAGTCAGGTCAACGCCAAGGTCCGTCGGGATGATCAGATTCTTGAGATTCCGGCTCAGGATCTTGTGCCCGGAGACATTGTACTGCTGAATGCCGGCGACATCGTTACTGCAGACCTAAGGTTGACAGAGTCATCAAAGCTGCAAGCTGACGAGTCGACGCTTACTGGTGAGTCGGTTCCCGTGGCCAAATCCGTCGAACCAGTGGACGAAGACGCCCCTATTGCTGAGCGAACCAGCATGCTGTTCAAGGGCACTGCCGTCACCCGGGGCTCAGGGGAAGGCGTAGTGGTAGCGATCGGCATGGACACCGAGCTGGGCCACATCTCCTCGCTGGTCGAAGAGGCCAAGGAGGAGGTCACCCCACTGGAGAAGAGGCTCAACCGCCTCGGACACAGACTGATTTGGGTGACTTTGGGCATTGCCGCAGTGGTAGCCATGAGCGGTGTGCTCGCCGGGCGGGACCTCCTGCTCATGATAGAGACGTCGATTGCCCTCGCTGTCGCCGCCATCCCTGAGGGGCTACCCATCGTGGCTACACTCGCCTTGGCCCGGGGTATGTGGCGCATGGCCCGCAGGAACGCTTTGATCAACCGCCTGTCGGCGGTGGAAACCTTGGGAGCTACAACTGTAATCTGCACAGACAAGACGGGAACTCTGACCGAGAATCGGATGACGGTCACCCAATATGTGCTCTCCTCAGGAGCTGTGAGGCTAACGTCGGAAGCCTTGCACAAGCACGGTGAAACAGGACCGATTGATGACGTCGCTCTCAAGGCTGCGCTGGAGGTGGGCGTCCTATGCAACAATGCCTCTCTGAACTCTGAGGACCGCAACGGAGACAAGGGCTTAGGAGACCCTATGGAGGTAGCCTTGCTCGTTGCCGGCTCCGAGGCTGGCTTCGACCGAGAAGAACTGCTCTCTGCCTCGCCTGAAATGCGCGAGGAGGCATTCGACCCGGAGCTCAAGATGATGGCCACCTATCACCAATCCCAAAGCAGCGTCCGCGTAGCGGTAAAGGGTGCTCCAGAACCGGTCCTCTCCTCCTGTACTTCCGTGCTCACCAGCAATGGGCCGGCCTCCCTCACCGAAGAAGAGCGGCATGAATGGCTGGCGACCAACCAGCAGCTGGCAGAGCCGGGCCTGCGTACCCTTGCCCTGGCAGAGAAACACATCTCGGACCCCAATGAGGCTCCCTACCAAGAGCTGACCTTGCTCGGGCTGGTGGCATTGCAGGACCCACCACGGCAAGACGTGGCAGAGGCAATCGGGGTGTGCAAGGAAGCTGGCATCCAAGTAATCATGGTCACAGGCGATCAAGCTGCAACCGCCAGCAACATCGCCCTGGCCGTCGGGCTGACCGATAAACAAGACACTCGTGTTCTGTCCGGAGCTGAGGTGAAGTCGCTAGATGAACTCAACCCCGAGGAGCGACGTCGCCTGCTCAAGATCCCAGTATTCGCCCGGGTCAGCCCCCGGCAAAAGCTGGATTTGGTAACCCTGTATCAGGAAAGCGGCGCCGTGTGCGCCATGACCGGGGATGGGGTAAATGATGCTCCGGCGCTCAAGAAGGCCGACATAGGGGTGGCCATGGGGAGGAGAGGAACGGAGGTAGCCAGACAGGCGGCGGACATGGTCCTCAAGGACGACGCCTTTCCCTCCATAGTGGCAGCAGTGGCCCAGGGGCGAGTCATCTTCAACAATATCCGGAAGTTTGTTCTTTATCTGCTCTCCTGTAACGTAAGCGAGATCCTCGCCGTGGCTTTCGCATCGCTTGCCGGCATCCCTTTGCCCATCCTGCCCCTCCAGATACTGTTTCTGAATCTGGTGACCGACGTCTTCCCGGCCCTGGCCCTGGCAGGCGGCGAGGGCGACCCTCGTGTGATGAAGCGCCCACCTCGCGATCCTTCCGAGCCCATCCTCACCCGTGGCCATTGGTTGGCTGTGGGAGGCTACGGCATGGTGATCACCACGGCCGTGCTCGGCGCGTTGTCTGTAGCCCGTTATGGGCTGAACTTACCTACAGAAGAGGCGGTTACCATGTCCTTTCTGACCCTGGCCTTTGCCCAACTGTGGCATGTCTTCAACATGCGCGATGTGGGCACAGGCCCGTTGGCCAATGACATTGTGCGTAACCCGTTCGTATGGGCAGCACTAGCGCTCTGTTCAGGCCTCCTGGTGGCGTCAGTGCACATGCCAGGATTGTCTGCTGTACTGAAGACAGAACCGCTAACCCTCCGCGAGTGGCTGTGGGCATTGGCAATCAGCCTGTTGCCATGGCTGGTGGGACAGGGGATACACGGGTGGTTCTGGACCCGCCGCCGAGGATCACGCTAGGCCCTGCGCATTGCTGGTGGCTCCACAGCACAACAGTTGAGATCCGCTCCTTCCGTCGGAAAGGGCACCGAACAACACCATCCATGCGGAGCCAGCTCAAGCCGTTGGCACGGACGTGGATAGGCACATCATCCATCTAGGCAATAGCCGAAACTAGCGCAAAGTACAGAATGAGCCGCCCTTGGCAGCCTGCTGTGTACCCCGGTTTCACTGATCTGCCTGGCGACAGCTGTAGCCCCAGGGGCAGCCCCAGGTGCGCCCTCCTCTATGCGCCGGGCAGGTAACCGATTCCATCCGGATGGATGCCGGCATCGAAGCGCTCGACTTCCTTGAGCGACCGCACGTCGATCACCGAGACATCGTTCGTCTTGTTGTTGGCGACGTAGGCCCGTTCTCCTCTGGGATCGAACACGATTCCCCCCGGCCAGCGTCCGACTGGAATGCGCTTGATCTCCCAGTGCCGCTTCGTGTCAATTACGGAGACATCATGTGAGCCACGGTTGGCCGTAAATGCATAGTGGCCGTCGGGGGAGAAAACCAAACGCACGGGCTTTGCCCCCAGCGGGTGCTTGGCCAAGAGCCCGTGGTGCTCCGTACTGAGAACGTACAAGCTGTTTTCGTCCTGGTTGGCCACATACAGAAACTCGCCCGAGGGATGCACGGCAACGCCCTCGGGACCCTTGCCCACCACAACGTGTTTTTCGATCTCCTCGGTCTCTGTGTTGAAGACAGAGAGAGTGTGCGAGCCCAAGTTAGGAACGTAGATGTATCGCCAGTCGGGCGTCGGGGCCAGCATGTGTGACAGCCTCTGCCCCGTGGGCAAGATCTTCAGTAGCTCATGCGTGGGTCGCTCATAGATGAACAGCTTGCCCGCGTAGGTGACCGCCACGTACATCTTCTCCCCATCAGGCGCGATCTTGATGTCGTGAGGGAACTGGAACTCGACGTGTTCGATCCGCTCTGTTTCCTCCATTGCGGTACCATCGATAACCGACAGGCTGTTGCCCATAGCGTTGGACACGTACACCGTGCGGCCGTCAGGGGCGATCACCACCTCGTGCGGATGCCCGCCCACCGGAACCACCCGCAAGCACCGGCCGCTTTCCACATCGAGGAACGCTACGCTGTCCTCGTCCTTGTTCAGTATGATAAGCGCGTCTTTTGTTGACATACCTCTCCTTTCCCACTTGCGTACGGGCCTCATCCTACAATACACAGGCATCCTGCGCCCCCTGGACGGTGACGCCGGCGGCGGTAATATGCCCTGTCGCCAAGGAGGACCGATGGACCGTCGCAGGCGCGGGGCGGAGCGATAGCCCGGACGCCTTGGACCTTGACTATCCCCCTGTGTTTAGTGCAAATAACGGGGCAATACTGTTTGCACAATACGTCCTTGCGTACTAGTAGTGTACGATGCCAGCCTAAGGAGGGATGCGGATGCCTGCTCAAGAAAAGCCGAAGTCCACGTTCACGATTGCGCGAAACCGTTTCGACGGGGCCATTTTCGACCTGGACGGGGTCATCACCAAGACCGCCCGCCTCCATGCCCGAGCGTGGAAGGAGATGTTTGATGACTACTTGAAGGGACGGTCCGCGGAGTTCAAGCCGTTCAACGCACATACCGATTACCTCGAGTATGTCGACGGTAAACCTCGCTATGAAGGAGTGCAAAGTTTCCTCGCCTCCCGCGATATCGAGCTTCCCTGGGGCGATCCCAGCGACCCTCCGGACCGGGAGACCATCTGCGGGCTAGGAAACCGGAAGAATGAGCTGTTCACCGCTCTAGTACGGGAGGAAGGCGCGGAGATCTACCAGACGTCTGTGGAACTCATCAGAAGCCTGCGGGCCAAACGGTTCAAGGTCGCCGTAGTCTCCTCCAGCAAGAACTGTGCTGACATACTTGCGGCCACGGGTTTGACGGATCTATTCGAGGTCAAGGTGGACGGGGTCGACTCGCAGAGCCTGGACCTTAAGGGGAAACCCGATCCGGATATCTTCCTGGAGGCGGCCCGCCGGCTGGGAGTTGACCCTAAGAGGTGCGCGGTGTTCGAAGATGCCGTGTCCGGGGTCCAGGCAGGCAGCCGGGGTGGCTTTGCAGTGGTCATCGGGGTGGACCGAGCCGATCAGGAAGACGCCCTCCGCCACGGCGGGGCCAATGTGGTGGTAAAGGACCTGCAGGAGATCTCCATAGAGGTAAACATCGACGAGCTGCCGTCGGCAGTCCACTGCAAAGACGAGATCGAGGAGAGAATGGAAGGCTCACAGGTGATCGTATTCCTGGACTACGACGGCACCCTCTCCCCCATCGTCCCCCGGCCGGAGGACGCGGTACTCTCCTCGGAGATGCGCCAGACCCTGATCGATCTGGCCACGCAATGCACGGTGGCGGTGGTTAGCGGCCGGGGGAAGAGTGACGTTCGCGAACGCGTGGGAATCGACGATTTGTACTATGCAGGCAGCCACGGCTTCGAGATAAGCGGTCCGGGCGGCGTTCAACTGGAGCACCCAGAGGCGCAAGACCTCCTTCCCGTGCTCGATGAGGCAGAGCAGGCGCTCTCAGAGCAACTGGCCCCGATCGACGGAGCTCAAGTGGAGCGCAAGAAGTACTCCATCGCAGTCCATTACCGCAATGTACAGGGCGAGGACTTGCAGGCGGTGGCACAGATCGTCGAGCAGGCCGTAGACCGGTACGACGGACTGCGCAAGGCGTCCGGCAAGAAGGTCTATGAGCTCCGACCGAAGATCGAGTGGGACAAAGGGACGGCCCTCCTATGGCTTCTGCAGACCCTGGGACTGAAGCGGCCGGATGTAGTCCCTTTATATCTCGGCGATGATCTGACCGACGAAGACGCATTCCAGGTGCTGGTCCACCGGGGGATAGGAATAGTAGTAGGAGAGGGGACCCGCCACACCGAGGCCCAGTACAAGCTGGCCAGCACGGACGAAGTACGCGTTTTCTTGCGCGATCTCACCACCAGTTTGGAGGAGATAAGTGCTTGGCGGCTAATGTACGAGGGATTTGATCCTCAACAGGAGGGGCACCGGGAGGCGCTGTGCACCTTGGGCAACGGCTACTTCGCCGCCCGAGGGGCGGCGTTCGAGTCCCAGGCGGACGGGG
>JAWOCQ010000005.1:0-6360 GCA_046483725.1 Candidatus Bipolaricaulota bacterium | reverse complement strand
CTCACCGCCTGGCGCAGGTCGTCCTTGCCGGCCGCTCCACCGGAATTGATCAGCCCCACGCGGCCCAGGTAGCAGTTAGCCACTTGGTAGCGGGTGAGGTCGATGGGGTGGTCAGAGCACAGCCTTTCGTACATGGCGGGGTGTGTTTTTCCGAACCCGAGGGCTGTGAACCCTCCGTTGGTCGTGGGGAGCTTTTGCTTGATGATGTCCGCCCCGATGGTGGCGCCCAGGTGGTTGGCCTGCCCGGTGAGGTCCGCTGCGGTGTGGTAGTCCTTGTCACCCTGTTTGAAGGCATTGTTGCGGGTGTAGCACCAGAGGATCGTGGCCATACCAAGATCATGGGCCCGCTCGAAAGCGTTGCTGATTTCCTCGATCTGGCGCGACGACTCGGGGGAGCCGAAGTACACGGTGGCCCCTACGGCGGCGGCACCCATATCCCAGGCCTGCTCCACGGAGGCGAACAGCCGTTGGTCGTACTTGCTCGGGTAGGTGAGGAGTTCGTTATGGTTGAACTTGAGGATGAAGGGGATCTTGTGTGCGTACTTGCGGGACACGCCTCCCAGGACGCCGAGGGTGGAGGCCACAGCGTTGCATCCCCCTTCGATGGCCAGCTTCACGATGTTCTCGGGGTCGAAGTACGCGGGGTTCGGGGCAAAAGAAGCCCCAGCGGAATGCTCGATACCCTGGTCCACGGGAAGGATCGAAAGATACCCAGTTCCGCCCAGCCGACCATGGTTGAACAGCCACTGGAGGCTGCCCAGCGTCCGGTTGTTACGGTCGCTGTCCGCGAACACCCGGTCCGGGAAGTCGGGTCCGGGGAGGTGCAGCTGCGATTTGTCGATTGTCTGGCACTTGTGTTCCAGAAGGTACGACGCCTCGTCTTCCAACAGTTCCGCTATATTCCGCGTCATTCACTACCTCCTCGTTTTCCTGTTGACTTATTCTCTACGTTTGCTCCGTGCTATGCCAGTGATCACTCTCTGGTGGCTCGCCGGGCCGACGTGCGGAGGAGATTCCTGCGGTAGGTGGGACCCAATGCGAGTCTTTCCGTTATAATGTTAATGTGCCTGTACAGAACCGGATTCGCAAGGTGAGAAAGCGGGACCGCTCCCTGGTCCCCTTTGACCAAGGCCGGATCGTGCACGCGCTGCTGCGGGCGGCTCGCTCGGCCGGCTCGTTCGCCAGAGACCACCTCCCGGAGGTGAATGACCGGGTGTTCATCGCTTGCGGGGGGGACGACGAGCGATTGGCCGAGTTCCTGTCCGACATGGTGGTTGCTACGTTGAATCGCGACCCCCGGCACTGGATCGCCAATTTCCCTCCCACTGTGGAGGAGATCCAGGATGTGGTGCTGCACGTGCTTCGTAGCTTCGGTTTCGTCACTGTGGCCGACGCTTACGAGTGTTGGCGCTGGGGCAAGTATTGGGTTAGGGCCGGTGCCATATCCCCGGAGCAGTTCGTGGGCAACGGTTACCCCACGCCCTTCCACGAGGAGACCTTGGCCTGGAACCGGGCGCATGACTGCCACACGATCGACGGGCTCAATGACATTGTACGTTCGGGGAAGCTTCGCTGGCTGGTGGAGGAGGCGACCGAGCGGTACGAGGCACGGTTGGACGAGGCGGCGGCCCGTATCTTGAAGCGGATCGAGCAGGGAGATGATATCAAGCTGATATGGGTGTCCGGTCCTTCCTCCTCAGGCAAGACCACCACTACGGTGAAGCTGACCGAGAGGCTGGAGCGTGAGGGGCTGCGCTTCCTTACGCTCAACCTGGACGATTACTTCTGGCCGGTGGTAGAGCACCCCACGGATTGGCTGAACGACCGGAACTTCGAAACCCCCGAGGCGTTGGATATCCACACGATAAACCGCCATCTGCGGTCGCTCCTGGAGGGCAAGAGCATCGAAAAGCCCATCTACAGCTTCAAGGAGGGGACGCACGTCGGCAGCAAGCCGGTGCGGTTGGGCGAAGACCAGATACTCCTCCTGGACTGCCTACACGGCTTTTACCCCCCACTGTCAGCGGGCATAGATCCGAGCCAAATGTTCCGGCTGTACATCGAGGCGGCAAGCATGGTGTATGAGGGGGATGGCACGACAGAAAGACTGATCCAGTTCACGGACACCCGCCTCCTGCGCCGGATGCTGCGTGACGCCAAGCACCGCAATCACCCGCCGCTGCATACTCTTTTGCACTGGCACTACGTCCGGGCAGGGGAGCTGTTCTCCATCATCCCCCTGATGGGGCTGGCCGACGTGCAGGTCGACGGGGGAACGCCGTTTGATCTTCCGCTTGTGAAGCCTTTCTTTGTCCCGGACGGTATATGGCCGTCCGCTAAGTCGGTTGCCCCCTACGCCTCTTTCCTTGACGCTCGCATCCGCTACAGGCGAATCGGCCAGCTGTTTCGCTCGTTGGCCGGCCTCACGGTGTGGGAAGCAGAGGACCTCGACTTGATCCCCGGCGATCACTTGGTGCGAGAGTTCATCGGGGGAAGCACGCTGGAGATACCACACAACGAGTGAGGCTCGGCTTTGTGTACGGCGCTGCGAGCCTAGGGGTTGATCTCCTGGGAGTCGTCCAGGACTTTGGGCACTAGGGCAAGACAGTTTGTGGTGCACGGCGTGTTGAACGCGAGCTTGCGCTGCTGCGGGACGTAGTGGACTCGTTTACCATGACCACGGTCACATCATGGTAGTTGGCTGGGGCAGTGATGATGACTCTCCGTACGCCGGCTGCCCAGCTCGAGGATGGCGGAGGATTCAGCAGTAGCACGTCCATCCCTCCTATCAGTGAGCTGCCGGATTGTAACACCCCCTGAGGGTTCGAGGGCATCTCCTCCAGGCTGCGGACATTGCCTCAAGACCATGGCCGACCATGCCGCCTGCGGTGATCACACATGAGAATCCGTGACCTCCCTGAGCTAATAGGGCGTTATCCCATGGCTCTTGAGCAACTCTGCAAGCGCCATCCCCGCTCGAGATCTCAATCGGCAGCTGTCAAAGGAGTGGTAGCCAAATGCACGCGATCCTCCGACACCAACCTCCGACAGCGCGCGATAGACCATGGTCGTCGTCGTGGGCGGAAGGTTTCCACCGAGGTACCAACCTGCTGGCCGGGTGGAGTCCAGGTAGTCGTCGTGCACTCCGGTGACAATGTCTGGGTAGCGCATCGTTCGTAGGTAGTGCCACCCCTGGTACAGCCTTTCGCCCACGTGAAGGACGGCTTTCTCACCTAGCCAATTGAGCACATCCACTGGTATCAGCAGATCTCGCAGCGTAAGCCGGATGAGAAAGTCGTATTCCATCAAATGTAGCTTCGCACAGGAGACAGGTTCTTGCACCCAGTACGTGTGTCCGCTGTAGCCAAACCACTCTTCTAGTTCGCTGCCTGAAGCTGTTCTTATCGTAACGATCCATGTACCCTCAGGAATGTCCTCAGGTGAAAGGGCACCTTCTCTAGGCGCACTGGAGTACTCTAAGCCAGCGTTAAGGAAAGCACAGGTCTCCGCCCCTGAAGGAGTAGTAGGGGCTTCCGAAGCACTGGCGCTGACGCCGTTCCCAGTATCCTCCACCGGTGCGAGCAATAGCAGAGTCGCACAAACAATCACAATGGACAGTACGCCCATCAAGCTTGACAAACGCATGATCTCACGCCGCCTTTCTTGTCTTCTTAGCCAACGCTGACCAGCCCCCAGCGTTAGGTCCACTTTCTAAGTTAGTCTAGCACGCCCACCTCTGCGCGGACCAATACCTCAGGCGGCCAGTAGCCCAGGCTGCTGTGCGGACGGACCGTATTGTATTCCCACCTCCACTGTTCGATCAGCACCGGTGCCCAAGCAGTCACTAGGAGCAGCTGGTCATCCTCCGCTACCGGCCACGGTGAAGTTCCAAGATCGTCCACTCGGTAGTGCCAGCCTTGCGTACTCTTACCACTTGGCTGAGGCGCCTACCGTTGTTGCGGCCTGGTGGGTCCCCTCTGTACCATGATAACGGTTTCAGGGACGCTGTATGGTGCTCCTCAGTTCGGCGCTTGTAGATGCTGAAGAGGCAATTGCAGGGGTGAGGGTCCTATGGCACGTCTTATCGTGATGACGGTGTTGATCACGGCTCTGGTAGGGGGAACTGTATGGGCCATTGAGCCTGAGGACGCATTCTTGCCGGAAATCATGGTGGGGACACTCGCCCGTGGGGGGCGGCTGGCGGGGCCACCCTGGGCTATAACGCCAGGCGCTGATGGTGTTTCCGGTTTGTCCCGGAGCAATTCAGTGCCGGTTGTACATCGTCTCTACCGCCACCGGAGATCGAAGCTCGCAGCTTGCCAAGAATTCGACCGACGCCCCCTTCCTGGGTGTGGTCCGCTCCTCGGGCCCGTCTCCGCTGCTGTTCACCAGGAGAGTAGCCTCTGCTGGCAGGGGAGACCCGTCCCGTCCGTCCCCCGGGGACAGTATTGAGCGCGGGTGTTCAGCTGCCCTTACCGTTTAAGCACGGCTTCGGTTACGGTTGGGATAGTAGGTGCTGGTTGTACTCGCCCAGGCGCGGCGGGGGAATAGGGCTGGGTGGCCACGCTTGCGGGAGGGGACAGCCCACGCTCTGATAGCGTCCGGCGGTAGGGTGATCGACTTCCACGAGGAGCCGTCCTGTGAGGCCGGGGTCGCCGAACAGCTCTGCGAGTGTGTTAACCGGGCCGGCCGGCACACGGGCGGCCTTGAGGCCGGCGATCCACTGTCTGCGCGTCCGTTTGGTGAACTCCTCTGAAAGCAGCGTGACCAGCGCTTCCCGGTGTGCTACGCGCCCGGCGTTAGTTGAAAATCGGGAGTCCTCAGCTAGCTCGGCTCTCCCCAGGATCTCGCACAGCCGCGCGAACTGGGCGTCCGTGCCCACGGCCACCATGAGCAGGCCGTCGGCGGTGGGGAACACCTGGTAGGGGACGATATGGGGGTGGGACGTGCCCAGGCGCTTGGGCTCGTGGCCGGTGAGGAGGAAGTCCTGGGCCACGTTGACCAGTGCCCCGGCCGAGCACTCCACCAGGGTGAGGGGGACTGCTTGGCCTTCCCCTGAATGACCGCGTTGGAGGAGCGCGGCCAGGGTTCCGGACAGGGCCGCCCAAGCGGTGAGTACGTCGACCATGGCCACGCCGATTTTGGCTGGCCGATCCCCCTCGCCGGTGACGGCCATCATCCCGCCCATGGCCTGGATCAGCGCGTCGAACCCTGGCTCGCCGGCGTACGGGCCGGGGGGGAACCCGCTCACGGATACATAGATCAACCCAGGGTTGATCTCTCGCACCGCTTCATAGCCCAGCCCTAGGCGCGTTGCCGATGGGGAAAGGAAATTGTGGAGGAGCACGTCGCTGTGAGCGATGAGCTCCAGTAGAGCCCTTTGGCCTGCGGCATCGGCTAGATCGAGTGTAACCCCGTACTTCCCTCGGTTGACGGCGAGGAAGTACGCTGATTCACCGCCCACGAACGGTGGCCCCCAGCGGCGGGTTTCGTCTCCGCTACCGGGGCGCTCGACCTTGACCACCTCGGCCCCGAGGTCGGCCATCCACATCGCCGCCAGGGGGCCGGCCAGAATCCGCGAAAGGTCCAAGACGCGCAGGCCGGAGAGGGGTTTTCGGCGTCCGTGGGGCTCAGCAGAATGGTCATGGCGCTGGTGACCGGAGCTCATGGCTGACCAGTATAGTGCTCAAGGGGACAGTCCCCAACAGCAGCCAGACCTGTCCCCCTCACCCTGCTGGTGGGGACTGTCCCCTTGGTTGGTGGAGCTGGGCTTGGTGGACGAACGCTTCCAGGCGGGTCCGTAGGTGTGACTGCTCCTGGCCGTCGAAGGTGAGGTTGAGCCAGGGGATGCCGTGCTCGTGCTTCACCTGAGGTGAGACTGACGACACCATTGTTCCCGGCATGCAGCTAAAGGGCATCACGTTGATGATCCCGTCGAACCCGACCTTCGCGTAGTCGATTGCCTTGCCCACGGTAAGTACGGGCTCGCCCCGGTAGGCCTCGGAGATGTAGGGTTCCGAGTGTCTCACGACCCTTTCGGTCATGGGTTCCTCCAGTTCCCAATCGCCAATGGTTCCGGCGAAGGCCCCGGCGGCCCGGTGTTCATCACGGCGAAGCACATAACGCTCGAGGCGCGTGCGCAGGTGCGAGCGCCATTCCCGTCGCAGTCGGGTGTCCCCAAGCTTCTTGTAGTGCGTGTACATCAGCCACTCCGCCGTAGGAGCGACCCGCACCTCGGCCCCAAGCTCCTCCAGCAACCGGACGACGCCGGCGTTGCTGAACTCGTTGGCCCGGACATAGATCTCTCCGACGACGCCGATTAATGGTCGCTGGTTGCGGACGACGGGGATGCGCCGGAAG
>JAWOCQ010000035.1:0-18081 GCA_046483725.1 Candidatus Bipolaricaulota bacterium | reverse complement strand
GACCGGTAGGCGTCGAAACCGGCTTTTCGTGTACTCCCGGTACCTGGAGATCCTCAACGAAGGAACGGAGTGAGGTCAGTCATCGAGCACACAAGTTCGGAAACTAATCAAGCACCTTGCGCCTCCGCGCCCAGGCAAAACCGACCAGGAAGGTTCTACATTCAGCCCGGTCGGCTCCACCACCTCGCCATATGTGCTATCTAACCGAGCTATGACGATCAGCTTCATCGAGCCGTACTAACCGCTTGTATAACCGCGTCTACAGGGCCAATGAACACGTCCCGACAAGAGATGTACAAAGGCATCCCTTGTGTGTAGCGTTGCTTCTATGATCAGGACACCATATGTGGAGTTCCCCAGCTACACCCGGCTCTTCATGCGAGGGATAATCCTGCACTCTCCAACGTGATCCAGAAGGAGCATGGCGGTCAGCACCATGAAACTACACAAAAAGCCCAGATATGGTGCTCATGGGCAGGAAGAGCCGGTTCTCATTGTCACTGAGAGCCTGAAAACCATACTTCTGGTAGAAACTCCGCGCAGCTTCGTTCTTGGCGCTCACCACCACAGCATATGAAGCTACTTCCTGGGCGTGGACGGAACTCCGAAACAGAGCGTCCATCAGAAGGAATTCCCCCAAGCCCTGACCACGGCACCTCTGATCCACGGCCAAGCGTCCAAGCAGTGTGGTAGGCACAACGGGATAATGGGGCAATCTACGCGTCAGATCGGACGGTAGCTCGGCAAGCCTGACCGCACAGGCTGAGAGAGTGTAGTAACCCAACACCCGCGGGTCGTCTCGGCGGAGGAGAACAAAAGGAACGGTCACGTTCCCACGTTTGTCCTGATTCGCCCGGTGCTGCAGATACTCATCCAATGCAGTAATACCTGAGGAGAAGTTACTCCTGTCGTGCTCAGCGCCCAATGGCTCAACAAGGTGTTCGACGTCAGGGTATGCCATTCACAGGTTCGTGGCTCGTTTGTATCGTTGCGCGGCGGTGCTCAATCCCTCGTTCGATTTCGGAGGGCTGAGAAGGGCTTGGACAAATGCTTCACTGTCTTGGCGAGAGAGGGCCAATTCCTCATGTTCCTCTACGGCACGGCGGGCAGCTTTGACGGCACTGTTGATCACAAACTCGGAGATTGAACGATGCGTCAGCGCGGCAGCCCGTTTGACCAAGGCTTTCTCGTCGGGGCTTGCGTGAAGCTCGATTCTCTCACCTTTAACAGCCATGGTAGCACTCCCTTCATTGTCCCAGTTGCTGTACGGGTCTATGCCGTACACTAGCACACTGCCCTTCGCGTGTCAACGCCGTCCCCTTCCTCCATGGGGACCGATCCTGCGAACTGAAGCCTCCCCGTCTCGGTGAACATCGAATTTCCCGATCTGGCTCAGGTTCTTCTGGTCCTACGCGTCAACGGGAAACTGACCCGGAAGGTGCTACATTCGGTCCGGTTGGCTCCACCAATGGGGTCGCATCCTCATTCAAGGCCCAATAGGCGAGCTGCATTTCCGTAGGCGATCTGCTCGATCTCCTGATCTGTGAACTCCATCCGATCGAGCACCTCGAAGTAGCGCTCGTAGGGAAACACCGGATAGTCCGTCCCGAACAACAGCCTCTTCAGTCCAACGCGACGTAGAAACCGCTCGCAGAATTCCACTCCGAACAGTTCCGCCATGTCCAGGAGGGCCGCGGATATGTCCACGTAACCCCTGCCATCAACCAACTCCATGTGCGAGATCCCGCCCAGGTGGGCGACGACAAACGGCTGCGCTCGGCCGTGCATCAGCTGGTAGATCCGTGCCGAAGAACTGCCGTAGAAATCAGGGTCTTTACCGGTGGGATGAGAATGAAACAGGATCGGTATACCCAGGCGGCCGGCCGCCTCCACAATCGGGCCCAGGCGGGGGTCGGCCGCGGATGCTTTGAGATTGGAAGCGTGCACCTTCAAGCCGCGCAAGTGTAGCTTCTCCACCGCACGCTCCAGCTCGCCCACCACACGCGGGGAGAACGCATACGGGCCGTCAAGCGCACAGTCGGCGAACGGGATCAGCTTGCCGCCTGAGCCCTTAGCCAGCCTCGCCTGCTGTTCGTTGTTGGCTTCCAACCACTGCTGGCGTTTCCCCGGGGCAAGGGGAAAAAGGGCCCGTTCACCCCACCCCCGAGGCGTACCCGTGCTCCCGGAACCAGCGCACTGCTTTGGCCAGCGCTTCGCGGGCCGGCGTCTGCGGAAAGCCGAGCTCTTCCACAGCCTTGCTGGGATCGAAGAACATCTTGTGGCGCGACATGCGCAGGGTCTCCGGGGTCAACCTGCGGCTGCCTCGGCCAGTGCAGCGCAGGGAAAGTGCATTCAGGTATGCCAGGGCCAGGGTGGGAGCATAAGGAAGGCGCACCTTCGGTGCGGGAAGCCCGCTTACCTCCGCCAGCAGACCGAGCATCCCCCACATGCTCAGGTTCTCCCCTCCGAGGATATAGCGCTCCCCGGGGCGCCCTCGCTCGGCGGCAAGGAAATGCCCCCGGCCCACGTCCTCGGCGTCAACCACGTTCATCCCTGTGTCCACGTACGCGGGCATCTTGCGGTTCAAGAAATCGACAATTACCTGCCCGGTGGGAGTGGGCTTCACATCCCACGGGCCAACGGGGAAGCTCGGGTTCACGATCACCACCGGAAGGCGCCGGGAGAACTCAAGCGCCACCTGTTCGGCCAAGTACTTGCTGCGTTTGTAATGGCCGATGATCCCTTGGGGCTGTACCGGTGTCGTCTCGTTTGCCGGGAGACCGTCCTCCCGCAACCCGAGCGCGGAAACTGAACTTGTGTACACCACCCGTTCCACCCCGGCGTGCTCGGCCGCCTCCAACGCGGTGCGGGTACCGTCGACGTTGATCATGTATACGTGCTCCGGTCTGGGGGCGGAGAAAGCGTACATAGCCGCCATGTGGAAGAGCAGCGGGCAACCAGCCGCGGCACGCCGGAGGGAAGCAGGGTCGAGCAGATCCCCCTCAACTACTTCCACGTCCAGGTCCCGTAGCGTCCGGCGATCGGAGCCCGGGCGGGCCAACACCCGTACGGTGAGG
Source organism: Candidatus Bipolaricaulota bacterium (assembly GCA_046483725.1). Taxonomy (GTDB): domain Bacteria; phylum Bipolaricaulota; class Bipolaricaulia; order Bipolaricaulales; family Bipolaricaulaceae; genus T3SED10-47. The sequence goes on along the minus strand of JAWOCQ010000035.1, from coordinate 15,004 downwards.
CCCTCCTGTAACAGGGCACGCACTACATTTGCCCCCAGAAATCCTGTCCCCCCCGTAACCAACGCTCTCATACTGCCCTCCCCCTATGGTACCGGATATTCCACCCCTGTCTGGGGCGTTGGCCGAAGTAGGGTAGAATGGAAGCCTGAAAGGGGGATGTGATATGCAAGGCGTGTTCGGCAAGTACCTGGACGTGAACCTGACAACCGGGGAGATCAAAGGCCGACAGATCCCAGACGAATGGTACCGGCTGCATCTGGGGGGGAGAGGAATCGCCGCCCGACTACTCCTGGAGCTGGTGCCCCCGGGCACGGACGCGTACGCCCCGGAGAATGCCTTGGTGTTCGCCACCGGGCCATTCCAAGGTACGGGACTCGCCGGCGCGGGACGGCATGTGTTGATGTCGGTGTCTCCCAAGACGGGGTCGATCGCCTGCTCATATGTAGGAGGTTACCTAGGGCACGAGCTTGGGCGTTCCGGCTACGACGGGGTGGTCTTCCACGGGCGCTCATCCGAGCCCGTGTACCTGGTCCTCAGCGATGGCCAGGCCGAGTTGAGGCCGGCAGATGAGATGTGGGGAAGCCCCACGCTGGAGGTCGACCGGCAGTTAAAGGAGCGCCACCCTGGTGTGCGCGTCGCCTGCATCGGACCGGCCGGCGAACGCCAGGTGCAGATGGCCTGCGTCATCCACGACGTAAACCGCTCAGCGGGAAGGCCCGGGCTGGGCGCAGTTATGGGCTCCAAACGATTGAAGGCCCTGGCGGTCAAGGGCCATGTGGACAAGCCCTTGGCCGACAAGGAAACCTTCACCCGGCTGAGGGCCTCGTTCGGGCGGGCCCTCGCGGAGAACAAAGGGGCCCAGCGGCTTGGTCAGTACGGCACCGCAGGCGGACTGACCGCCCTCAATGAGACGGGGCTACTGCCCACCCAGAATTTCCGCGAGGGCGTATTCGATCAGGCGGAGGACATCGGCGGGGAGCGCATGGCCGACACCATCCTCACGGAGAGGGAGACCTGTACCGGCTGTCCCGTCCGCTGCAAGCGGGTGGTGCAGACCACGTTCGCCGGGCAACAGGTCGATCCGGCTTACGGCGGTCCGGAGTACGAGACGCTGGGGGCGTTGGGATCCCTGTGCGGGGTGTCGGACTTGTCGGCGGTTGCCCTGGGCAATCAACTGTGCAACGCCTACGGCCTGGACACGATCTCTGCCGGAGTGGCGGTGGCTACGTTGATGGAGGCCTCCGAGCGCGGGCTTATCTCCGAGAGCGTGGCCTGGGGCGATCCCCAGGCCCTCGTCACCTGGATACGCCGGATAGGAGAGCGGCAAGGCCTGGGAGATGACATAGCCCAAGGCCTGGACAGTTGGGCACGCTCGGTGGGCGCCGACTACGTGATGACCGTAAAGGGCGTCGAGCTACCCATGCACGAACCCCGAGGGAAAGTGGGCCTGGGTCTCTCCTACGCCATCAGCCCCCGGGGAGCCACCCACATGGAAGGGACGCACGACACAATGCTGGAGAAGGACTCCCCCACACCGGAGCTGGGCGTTGACCAACCAGTGGACCGGTTCCAGGTCGAGGATAAGGCCTCAATTGCCGTCTTGTACGAAAACCTACGCTCGTTTAATAACTCGCTGGTGATGTGTGTGTTCACTACGCCGATGTCCGGCCCCGCATACAACTTCCCCCAGCTACGGGAGCTTCTGCAGGCGGCGACCGGTGAGTCCATCACCGCACAGGGGATGCTGGAGATCGGCGCGCGCAACTTCGATCTATTGCGGCTGTACTCGTCCCATTGCGGGTACCGTTCCGAGCACGACCGGCTACCGGATCGCCTGCATGAACCCCTGCCCCGTGGGGCGTCGGCCAACCGTCCGATCGACCGGGAGGCGTTCCGCCAAGAGATAGATCGCTACTACGAGCTGCGCGGCTGGGACGATTCCGGACCCACAGATCAGCGACTGCGGCAAGCAGGCCTCGCTGAGGTTGCGGATAAGCTGTGTCGGTAGGCGAACTATGAACGCGGTCACCTTCATCGGGCACCACAACGCGGGGAAGACGGCGTTGATCCGCCGTCTTATCCCTGCGTTGCGGGCCCGGGGGCTGCGGGTAGGAACGGCCAAACACGTGGCCCCGGACGTGGAGCTCGACTCCCCGGGGAAGGACTCGTATATCCATCGGCGGGCGGGGGCGGAGCGCGTCCTGGTGCTATCCGACTCCGGCGGAGCCTTGCTTTGGGAACACGCAGAGCTCGCAGTAGAACAACATGTACAGCGCTACCTAGGGGATCTCGACCTTGTCCTTCTGGAAGGGTTCAAGCACTCCAGTTTGCCTAAGATCGAGGTCTACCAAAAGGGCGAGCCTCTGGCCGGGCACATCCCGGTGTTGGCCGTTGTGGCCGAACGCAGGCCTCGGGTCCCCGACGATGTGCCGCTGCTGCCGCCTGATGAGGAAGAGATCGCCGACTTCTTGGAGGCCCACCTACTGGGAACCTAGGCGATATCAGATATCCAGCACCGCTACTCGGTGGGCGTTCTCCCTGATGAAATCGCGGCGCTGAGCCACATCGCTTCCCATGAGCACGCTGAATATTTGGTCCGCCTCCAAGGCGTCGCGCACCCCTACTTGGGCCAGAGTACGTGACTGAGGGTTCATGGTGGTGTCCCATAGCTCATCGGGGTTCATCTCCCCCAGCCCCTTGAACCTTTGGATGCTGAGCTTCCCCGGGTTTTCCTCCCGGTAACGGGTTAGCTCCTGCTCGGTGAACAATGAAACGCGTTTGCCGTCCCGCTTAACCAGGTACAAGGGGGGCAAGGCGATGTACACGTGGCCGTGTTCGATAAGCGGGCGCAGGTTCCGGTAGAAAAAAGTCAGTAGCAGAGTCCGGATATGGGCTCCGTCCACATCGGCGTCCGACATGATGATGATCCGGTGGTAGCGGAGCCTTTCCCGATCGAATTCCTCACGAATCCCCGTGCCCAAGGCAGTGATGATCGCACGCAGCTCCTGATTCTCCAGGAGTTTGCCCAGGCGAGCCTTTTCCACATTGAGGACCTTTCCCCTGAGGGGCAGTATCGCCTGGAAGCCGCGGTCCCGTCCCTGCTTGGCTGAACCCCCCGCCGAGTCCCCTTCCACTATGTACAGTTCGCTCTTGGTCGGGTCCTCCGAACTGCAGTCGGCCAGCTTTCCCGGAAGACCGTTGGCCAACAGCGCCCCTTTCCGGCGCACAAGCTTCCTCGCCTTGGCGGCGGCCTGGCGCGCCCGATAGGCGGTAAGCGACTTGTCCACCACTGCCCGGGCCACACCAGTGTTTTTTGCCAGGTACTGGCCGAGCTGCTCGCGCACCACCTCGTCGACATACGTGCGTATCTCCGGGTTGCCCAGCTTGGTCTTCGTCTGCCCCTCAAACTCGGGCTGCTGCACCTTGAGCGAGAGCACGGCCACCAGCCCCTCGCGAATGGCCTCCCCGGGGATACTGTCGTCGCTCTTGCGCAGAAGGCGTCGTTCGCGGGCGTAGTCGTTGAACACGCGGGTCAATGCCGAGCGAAAACCGGTAAGGTGCGTGCCTCCCTCCCGGGTGTTGATGTTATTGACAAAGCTGAACAGCTCTTCGTCCATGGAGTCAGTAAATAGCAGCGCCGCCTCCATCGTCTGATCCCCCTGCACATCGGCCAGGTAGATCGGCTCAGGATGAAGGCTAGCCTTTCCGGTGGTGAGGTCCTTAACGAAAGCTACAATTCCACCCTTAACGTGCAGAGTTCGTTGCACTTCGGCCACTCGGTTGTCGAGGTAGATGGTTAGATCGGGGTTTAGGTAGGCTAGTTCCTGCAGCCTGTGGGTCAGCTTGGAGAAGTTGTAGTTGATGTCGCCGAATATCTCTTTGTCCGGGAAGAAGGTAATCGTTGTTCCCGTGCGGTCGGTGGATCCGGTTGCGGTCAGCTCCATCAACTTTCGCCCCCGGGCAAACTCCTGGCGGTATACCTTCCCATCCCGCCAGTGGACGTCCACTGCCAGGTGCTCGGACAAGGCGTTCACCACGGACACACCCACGCCGTGCAGTCCACCGGACACCTTGTAGCTTTGGGTGTTGAACTTCCCTCCCGCATGCAGCGTAGTCAAGACCAGCTCCACGGTGTTGATCCCCGTATCGCTGTGCACACCCACAGGAATGCCCCGGCCATTGTCCTGCACCGTAATGCGCAGGTCCTCGTGAATGGTGATGTGGATTTCATCGCAACAGCCGACCAACGCTTCGTCGATGGCGTTGTCCACAACCTCATAGATCAGCTGCAATAGGCCGTCGGGCCCTGTAGAGCCGATGTACATCCCAGGGCGCTTACGTACCGCCTCAATATCCTCCAGGAGCTGTATCCTGGTAGCGTCGTAGTCTTGGTTCTCGGTCCCCCGTGGCACCCGTGACCACCTCGCCGTTGAGTATACCCTCTCCTAGCCAAATTCGCAAACAGACAGGCTTTACGGGCTCTGCACCCCTCCACAGCGCCTGGCCCCTCGGCGGCATGAGAGTTAAGCTCAGGTCGTCACGCAAAGGAGGTTCCGTGCGCCTGTTGGAATGGCAAGGCAGAGAGCTTATGGCGCAGGCAGGCATCCCGGTCCCCCAAGGCGCTGTGGTTCGCAGTCCTCCGGAGGCCCGCGAGGTAGCCCAAGAGATCGCAGGGCCGGTGGTGCTGAAGGCACAGGTGCCTGTCGGGGGGAGAGGAAAGGCGGGCGGAATTCGTACGGCGGCTGGGCCGGAGGAAGCACAGGCCGTGGCGGCTGAGCTTCTGCAAATGGAGATCAAATCCTATGCCGTGCGCGAGCTCATGGCTGTGTCCGCCGCCAAAGTCCGCGCCGAGCATTACCTGGGGGTCACCCTCGACCGGCGTCGTCGCTCCCCGGTGTTCATCTACTCACCGACGGGAGGCGTGGACATCGAACAGGTCGCACGCACACAGCCGGAGCAGGTACGCCAGGTACCCGTACCGGCCTTGGAAGGACTACTCCCTTTCCGGCTGCGCAGGTTGTTCGAACCTGCTCCCCCTCCGCTACGCAAGGAGCTGTCAGCCGTAGCCGCGAGGCTTTACCGTATGTTCCTGAACTACGAAACACAGCTTGTGGAGATAAACCCGCTGGCGGAGACCGACCAAGGTTTGCTGGCGCTGGACGCCAAGATGATCATCGACGACGACCACCACCCCGGGCCCCAGTTCGAGGGGCTGGTGGAAGCCGATCACAACGCACTGGAGAGGGAGGCAGCTGAGGCGGGGCTTCACTACGTCGCTCTGGACGGTGATATAGGCATTATCGGAAATGGAGCGGGGCTGGTAATGGCCACGCTGGACCTGGTGGCCCAAGCCGGGGGGCAGCCGGCCAGCTTTCTGGATATCGGAGGTGGAGCACGCTCTGATAGGGTCGGCAAGGCGCTGGACATCGTCACTCGTGGAACAAATCTTAAATCACTCCTGATAAACGTTTTTGGCGGCATCACCCGGTGTGATGAGGTAGCAAGAGGCATCAGCGGGGCCACAGAGCACCTTCCACAGGCGCTACCAGTTGTAGTTCGACTCACCGGCACCAATGCAACCGAAGGGCGCAGCATCCTGAGCGAGGCCGGCCTAGTACCGGTCGAGACAATGGATGAAGGCGCAGCCCGGGCTGTACGCCTGGCAAAGGGGGAAGCATGATACGTACGTACTTTGTGGCCCTGGCGACGATCTTGCTTGCCGCCGCTGGTGCAGCGGGCGGTGACTATATCGCGCTGGACGAGGTGACTCCGGGAATGACGGGTCACGGTCTGACCGTGGTGGCAGGCGAGGAGCTGGTGGAGTTCCAGGTCGAGGTGGTGGCAGTCATCACCGAACCCGGCGTACGCCAGGAGTTTATCGTAATACGGGCCTTGGGGGAGGCCATCGAACGCTCAGGAGGAATTGCGCAAGGGATGTCGGGGAGCCCGGTCTACCTCGACGGGCGTCTGGCAGGAGCGTTGTCCCGAGCTGCGGCCTGGGCGGCGGAGCCCGAGCGTCCGCTGGGCCTGGTCACCCCCATTGAAGACATGCGAAAGGTCCTGGACGAGGTAGTGGAGGAAGACCCTCCCCTGCCTGAGCTACCCCGCATCAAACCCGATCCTCCGTCCCGACACGAGGCCAGCAGTTGGGAGACCCAGCTCGCAGGCAGCCCACTTTACACTTGGCCGCTGCAGGCGCCGGTACTGACCGCGGGGCTTTCCGAGCGGGCGGTGCAAACCCTGAACAGGGGCCTTGAGCTGGGCGAGCTCGACTCGCCCCTGACACGGCTCCTGCCTTCTTGGGCCGATACGATCCCCGGGCTTGAGGAACTGGGCATTTCGCAGGTCATCACGGCACCGGGGGTCGCAGGGCACACCGATTGGGAGCTACGTCCCGGCGGCCCGGTGGGGGTGAGCCTCATGGTGGGGGACATGAGAATCGGCGCGCTGGGCACGGTCACCGACGTACACGGGGAAGCGATGGTGGCCATGGGACACCACTTCCTCTTCTCCGGCCCCTCCCGTTATTTCCTCACCGAGGCCCACATACTGGACACAGTGCAGGCACTGGACACGCCGTTCAAGTACGGCACCTTGGGAGCAGTGGAAGGCGGGATCCTCGCCGACCGCTGGGCAGCCGTGGGTGGACGCACGGACCTGCCGCCTGCAGGGATCGAACTGGGCTTCGAGGTGCGCGCTCCGGGAGCGAGTCAAACGCAGAGCTATGCCTTGGAAGCAGTGATGGCCCAGGAGCCTCGACTGCAGGCACTGCTCCTCTATCTGGCCGGACTGGAAGCCACCGATCGAGCGTTGGACCGGATAGGCGAAGGCACGGTTACAGTCAGCTATGAGCTCCATGGAAACGGGATGCCCCGCCCACTGTCCCGGGAGAACGTGTTTTTGAGCACCGATGACATCGCTTCCTATGTGCCTTGGGAAGCGGCAGTTATACTCAATGTCCTTGAGTACAACGAGTTCCAGGAACCCGGGTTGACGGAAGTGCGCCTGCAAGCCGAAGTCAACCATGAGTTCAAGGCCACGGAGATCACCGAATTCGTGGTACACGGACAGGGTTTTAAGCCAGGTGATCCGGTTCCATTCACCGTGTACGCTCGCGACTGGCGTGGCGAGCAGCATGAGTGGTCCGCCCAGCTCCGCATACCACCATCTGCCGAGGGCGCCTACGTCGAGATGCGTGCTTACGGCGGTCCCCGCCCCTTGGAAAGGGGAGAGGCACCACCCCTTATCGAGTCCCTCGAAGAGTTGATCACGTACATCGAGGGAATACCGGCCAACGACACCGTCAACGTAGAGCTATTCATACCCGCCCCGCTGACCGAACTCACGGGCGTTGAGCATCTGGTGGGCGTGGACGGGCGGAGCCTGAGCGTGCCCGACTCGGTCGTTGCCGGCGAGATCTCAGTGTACATTCCGCTGGAACAGGAACGCTGAGATGTTCGATCTGCGCCAGGCAGCCCGGGCCATCGGCACCCGGCTGGGAGAGGTGCGGGAACCGTGCACAGCCACTGGAGCGACCTGCGATTCCCGACGGGTTCGCCCGGGAGATCTGTTCGTCGCCCTCCGCGGCCGAAGACACGACGGGCACGAATTCCTCCAACAGGCCTTCACTCGCGGGGCAGCAGGCGCCTTGGTAAGCCGTCCGCTGAACGTGGGGCACAACCTGCTGCTCACCGAGGACACGCAGGGGGCTTTGTGGGAGCTGGCCGCCTGGCGACGCCGACAGCTTACGGTGCCCGTGGTGGGCGTAACCGGGTCGTTCGGCAAGACCACCACCAAAGAACTCCTCACTGCAGCCCTGTCCGCTCGCTACCGCACCTACCGGGCACCTGAGAGCTACAACACCGAGCTAGGCGTGCCCCTGGCACTGCTGTCAATTCCGGACGATGCCGAGGCCGTGGTGCTGGAGATGGGCATGACAGAGCGGGGAGAGATCCACTATCTCACCGAGCTGGCCCGGCCATGGGGAGGCATCATCACCAGCGTCGGCGAGGCACACCTGGCCACAGCGGGAACGGTGGAGGACGTGGCCGAGGCGAAGTGGGAACTGGCGGAGGCCGTGCCCGAGGAGGGCGCATTGGCCTTGGCTTGGGATTACCCCGACCTCCGGGCACGCATCGAACGCTGCGCGGCGCTGGTCGTACGTTTCGGCCGCCACCCCCAGGCCGACTTCCGACCGTTGGACGTAGCGGGCCAAGATCCCGGCGGGGTCAGCTTCCATGCGGCCACCCCGCCGGGCGTGGTCAAGGTGCATCTGCCATTGCTCGGAGACCACCTGGCCACCCTGGCCTGCGGGGCGCTGGCCATGGCTTGGACCATGGGCGTGCGACCCGAGCCGGCGGCTAAGGCCATGGAAGACGTACGCCCTGTTCCACACCGCCTTGAGCTGCGTAGCGCCCCCTTTGGCTGGATCCTCGACGACTCCTACAATGCCAATCCCTTGTCGGTCAGGGCGGCCATGCACACCCTGACCTCCCTCAACCTTCCCGTAGGGAGAAGGTGCGCCCTCCTGGGGGACATGCTGGACCTGGGACCGCAGGAGGGATGGTACCACCGAAGGATGGTGGAGGAAGCCCACTGGCAAGGACTGGACCACCTGTACTGCTTCGGGGAGCGGGCCGCTGACGCGTTCGCCTATTGGGACGGAAAGGGAGCGGCGGAAGCCCAGGACCTTGACACCCTCATCGAGCGCATTGCAGAGGACGCGGCCGGGAGCCCCACCTTGCTTTTGGTGAAGGGCTCCCGGCGCATGGGGCTGGAAAGGGCGGTGGAGTCTCTCACCGCCGGCTAACCACTACTGTCGCTCAGTCACCGCTCCCACGGCTTCGTCGGTGCATCCTCCGCTGAGGGTGGAGGAGCGAGGATCTCCGCAAGCAAAATCCCCACTCGCGGGTCTTGCCCAAGTATCTTTCGCACTTGCTCCGCTACCGAGTTATGCTCCACAGCTCATTCCCCCTGCTGTCCTCGCCGTTGCCGGGACTCCTCCGCCCCCTGCGTCGAGCCTCTTTCCTGGCCGGACAGACCTTCCCGCATCTGTGTGTCGGCCTGGATGTTGCGCATGCGGTAGTAGTCCATAACCCCCAGCTGCCCGCTGCGGAACGCCTCGGCAATGGCCCGTGGCACCTCAGCCTCGGCCTCCACCACTGCCGCGCGGCGCTCCTCGACCAGCGCGCTCATCTCCTGCTCCTGGGCCACGGCCATGGCCCGCCGCTCCTCGGCTTTGGCCCGCGCCACCTTCAGGTCGGCATCGGCCTGGTCGGTTTGCAGCTGCGCTCCGATGTTCTTTCCTACGTCCACGTCAGCAATATCGATGGACAAAATCTCAAACGCCGTTCCTGCGTCCAGCCCTCGTTCCAGGACCCGCGTGGAGATTGAATCCGGATTCTCCAGCACGGCCTTGTGGCTCTCCCCGGAGCCGATGCCGGAAACGATACCCTCACCCACCCGGGCGATGATCGTCTCCTCAGTAGCACCGCCGACCAAGCGCTCGATGTTCGCCCGCACGGTGACCTTGGCCACGGCAAACAGCTGGATACCATCCGCAGCAACCGCGCCCACCCGCGGCGTCTCGATGACCCGCGGGTTCACCGACATGGCCACCGCGTCCTGTACATCGCGGCCAGCTAGGTCAATGGCCGACGCCCGCTGGAAGTTTAGGCCGATGTTGGCCTTGTCCGCCGAGATCAGCGCCCGCACCACCCGGTCAACGTTACCACCGGCAAGGTAGTGTGCCTCGAGGTCCGAGGTGGTAAGCTCCAGACCCGCCTTCCAGGCGGCGATCATCGGCCCCACCACCTTGTGCGGGCTCACCTTCCTCAGCCGCATCCCAATGAACGTACTCGGCCCTATCGGGAGCCCGGCCGCAATGGCCGAGATCCATAGCCCCACAGGGACGAAGTAAAAGAAAATCCACACCAGCACGATCGCCAGCCCTGCAATCACAAAGTACAGCGCGCTCATCCTGTCACCTCCAACGGACGCTCAGCGGCGTCGGAACGCCGCACCACCTTCCGGTACCCCTCGTCCCGCACCACTACCACGGGCGTTCCTTTGGGTAAATAGCCTTCCTCACAAACCACATCGATCCTTTCCCGATCTATCCGTGCAACCCCCACGGGTCGCAGGTCGGTGACTGCAACCCCCGCCTTACCGAGCCAAAGCTTCTCGGTGGTGGACTGGGGCTCGGTATCGTACGCCCTTCCGGTGACCTTGCCCGACAGGATGACACCGCCAAACCGCAGGCGGCTCTTGGGCAGACGGGTGACGAGCAACGCAAACCCTATCAAAGCCGCCACCAGTGACACGGATACCGCCCCCACCGCCCACAGGGCTTCATCAGGGCGAGTAAGAGGCCCCACCATCGCAGTGTAGAAGCCCATTCCGATCAGCACGAGGCCTCCCACCCCGGAAAAACCAAAGTCGCTCCCGGTAAACACCAGGAGCTCAAGAATCACGGCAATCACACCGCCCAGGAAAAACAGAAGCGACTCCCACCCGGCAATTCCGACCAAAAAATGCGCCCAAAGGAACAGCCCCAAGCAAGCCGTTCCCAGCACACCCGGAACGCCCAGCCCCGGGGTTACCAGCTCGGTGATCAGCCCCAGCATCCCCACCGTAATCAACAGCCCCGCCACCCACGGGGAAGTGAGAAACTCCAGGGCCCGATCGGTCCACCGGGCTGTATACGGCTCCACAGTCGCACCTTCGAGGCCGGCAAGCTCCAGCAGGGCCTCCAGAGAGGCAGCCTCCCCCTCCGAGTAACCCCACTCGACAGCCTCGCTTGCAGTAAGTGTAAGGAGTTCTCCCTGCTCCACGAGGCCTTCCACGGCCTTTGTGGGGTCGACCATGGCCTCGGCGATTTCAGGCTGGCGTCCTCGTGCCTCCGCCGTGCTCCGGAACAGAGCGCGCACCGCCGACACTACCTTCTCCGGCGCCTCCTCCATGGTGGTTCCATCGAAGAACACAGGCGTGGCCGCCCCCATCACCCCCCCGGAAACGAAGTAGATCTGCTCACAGGCCAAGGCAAGGAGCGCCCCGGCGGAAAGCGCCTCCCCATTGACGTAGGCGATCGTGGTAAGCGGGGCCGCCATAATCACATCCCGCGCAGCGCTGGCAGCATCCAGATATCCGCCCGGGGTGAAAAAGTCCAGCACCACTGCGGCGGCCCCCGCTTCCTCCGCCTCAGCGATGCCCGCGCGCAGATAGCTCACCTTGCCCCGCCCGATCTCTTCCCGAACATCCAGGACCCACACCGTCTCCGCGTGGGCCGCCGCAGTTAACAGCGCGCACAGGCCCAGTACTATTACACAACCCCGCCACAGAGTCATAAGCCATCCTATTCCGGAACTGGAGCAAGTGTCAACCGGGCCCTGCAGCGCACCTCACCACCTTTCAGCCAGCCCCATGGGAAGGCTTTTGCCGGGCAGCGTTTACCAGAAGGGGGCTAGGAGTTCGTCGGTTATCCGAACAGGGTGGCCCACAAAGCGGATCACGTTTTCTCGATCGATCACCAGGGCATGAGGAATGGCGCTCACTCCATACGTCTCGGCCACCTGCCGCGCCTCGGCCAACGATCCCCACAGCACGGTGATCCCGGGCTCCCCGGTGGCCTCGAGGAAGCGGTCAATGGCATCCCGGGTGCGATCCAGGCTTATCCCAATCACCACCAGGCCCCGCTCTTCATGCTCCCGCCTGAGCTTCTCCAAGTGAACTGCGGAGTCCCAGCAAGGCGGGCACCAACTGGCCCAGAACTCGATCACCACAACGCACCCCTGCAACTGCGAAAGCGAAACGGCTTCTCCATCCAGATTGGCCAGTGTGAAGTCACGGGCGACATCGCCTACCTCAGTCCCCTCTGATTCAGCATCCGGTTCCCGCGTCCTCTCCGAGAGCTCGTCCTCTGTCATACAGGGAAAGCGTTCCGTCTCAGCCACCCCCTCCACAGAAACCGGCGATACAATGGCCGCTGCCAGCAGGGCCCCGATCGATATAACGCAGAGTGATAGTTTTGTACCTGTCATACCTACCTCCTACAACCGCCACACCTTAGCGTGCCTGGTGTGGAGAGCCTGTGGGGGAGAAGGGCATGCCCCATGGAGGCCTCCACAATGGGGACTGTCCCCTTATGCTAGCTTGCCGGTTAACATGGGCCCTGGAGCTAGCAAGCCGCCAGCGCTTTCTCATGAGGAAGGGAGGCCTTGATGCTCGCTGTGCAACAAAAGGTGCGTAGCTTCGTCGGCCGCTACCACAGGTCGGTATGGGCACTGGTGATCATCCGGCTTGTCACGGCCAGCGGAGTGTCCATGTCCCTGCCCTTCCTCGCTCTCTACCTCCACCAACAGAGAGGGCTTCCCATGACTGTGGTGGGCACAATCATGATGGTCAGCGCGTTATTGTCCCCCGTTGGTCGCCTGGTCGGGGGGGACCTGGCGGATCGCATAGGGCGACGGCCGGTGCTCATGTGGGCGGTGTCAAGCCGGGCCTCCCTGTTCCTGGCCCTTGCCGCGCTGATCTGGCAGGACGCGGCTGTATGGGCCATTGCCCTATGCTACTCGGCCGTTCGTTTGTCCGGGGCGTTCGCTATGCCCTGCATCTCCGCCCTGATCGCCGACTTGACTCCGCCCGAGCAGCGCACCGAGGCCTACGGACTCATGCGCGTGGGATCCAACGTAGGATGGGCCGCAGGCCCGGCCATAGGCGGATACCTTGCGGTAGTGCTCCCGTACGCAACGCTGTTCGCCTTCTCCGCGTTCGCCTCCGCCCTGTCCCTCGCCTTGGTATTTGCTCTGGCCCGCGAACCCGTTCGCCTGGCCACAGAGCAGCAAGGCCTGGCCGGACTCCTGGCCACCTTGAGGGATCGCAGATTCACCGCCTTCGTGGGCCTCTCCATATTGGTGCTTGTGGTGAGTGGGCAGCTGGTCTCCACGCTTTCCGTATTCACCGTGGACCGCCTGGGGCTTTCGGAAGCACGTTTCGGCGGGCTGCTCACGTTGAACGGGGCTCTGGTGGTCGCCCTCCAGTATCCACTGGCCCGCGTAGCGTCGCGTCTGGCGCGCTACCGAGCTTTAGTGCTAGGAAGCGTGCTCTACGGACTAGGGTACCTCTCGCTCGGCTGGCTGCATGGCTATGCGGCCCTGCTGGGAGCCATCACGGTGGTGACCTTGGGCGAGATGATCTTCCAGCCCACAGCGTTGGGGGTGACTGCGGCAATGGCGCCACCCGGACGGCGAGGGACGTACATGGGCGCGTTCGGCCTGGCGGAGGCGGTGGGCTGGTCTGCGGGCCCTTTCCTGGGCGGGGTTCTGTTGGACGCCTTTCCCGGGTCCCCTGCGTTAATGTGGGGCACCATCACGTCCTTGGCCTTCACGGCCGCCGTCGGGTTCCTACTGTGGACACGGGACACCCGAGGCTGACCCCAGAGGCCGGAGATATGTCATGGATATTACCCTCGGAAGGGACAAAGTCCCTGGAAGCGCCGCCCGCTTGCAGCTAGCCTGAACTCAGGTGATGGACGATGAGCAAGGCAACGCTGGCTTTGCTGGTAGTGTGCGCGGTGCTGCTCCCCGGAGCAGGGGAGCAGATCAGTCGGGAGGCCATTGTGATCCGCTCCGACCTGGAGTTTACCGCGGAAAACGGGGTGGTCTCCGGGGCCGGTCTGCACGGGGATCCATACGTCATCGAGGGGTGGGATATCGACGCTGCCGGGGGAAGCTACGGCATTCTGATTCACGGAACCACCCGGCCCTTCGTAATACGGGATGTTTCAATCAGGGGAGCCCGCAAGGCAGGGGTGCGCCTGACCCAGACGCGCGACGGGAGGATCCGGGACGTGGACATTGCGGGGTGCACAACCGGGATATACATCAACATGGCCTCCCACATCACGTTGCGGGAGCTATCGATCAGACAGTGCGAGGATGGAATCCGCATACTGTTCTCGTCGGAGCTTAAGGTAGACCGTGTATACATCGAGCACTGCCAAGCTGGCCTATGGGCCTCCGGGGTCACCGAGCTGGTCATGCAGGGTTCCACTGTCCGCTCGTCCAATATAGGGGTACGGTTGGAGCTGAGTTCGCAGGAGAACACTGTGGCCGAAAACGCATTTTTCGACTGCCGCATCCCCGCCTACTCAGAAGGAGGGGGGAACCGCTTCCACCTGGACGAGCGGGGGAACTACTGGGAGGGACACGACGCGTCAATCCCCTACCCGGTCGACGGAGGGGAAGACGAGGATCCATTCCCCCTTGTTTCACCGCCCTGAGCCGGGGACCGGTAGAGTCCCCACCTGGTGTGTAATCCAGCGCAAGGTTACAGGGAGGCCGACCAGGATTCGTCCTCTGCCCAACCTTCCACCGTCAGTCCCAGCTCCTTGAGCTGGGCAGGATCCGCCGGGGCCGGGGCCCCCGTTAGCGGGCAACTGCCCCCGGCCGTCTTGGGAAACGCAATAACCTCCCTCAGTGTCCTCTCCCCGGCGAGCATCATCACCCACCGGTCCAAGCCGAACGCAATGCCTCCATGGGGTGGAGCTCCGTAGTCCAGCGCCCGCAGGAAAAAGCCGAACCGCCGCTCCGCCTCCCGCTCGTCGATCCCCAACAGGGAGAGAATCCGTTGCTGAATGTCCCGCCGGTGGACCCTGATGGAGCCGGAGGCAAGCTCCACACCGTTTAACACCAAATCATAGCACTTGGCCCGCGCACTCAGGGGGCTCTCCTCCAGCGAAACAAGGTCCTCGTCATGCGGCGCGGTGAACGGGTGGTGTTCCGACTCCAGCCTCCCCTCCTCTCCCTCCTTGAACAGGGGAAAGTCGGTGACCCACGCCGGAGCCCAGACCTCCTGGGGCACCAACCCCCTTGCGTGAGCTAGCCTCTGCCTCAGTTCCCCCAAAGCGGGGTTCAGGGCCGCCGGCACACCGGCCGACATAAGTACGAGGTCTCCTTCCTGGGCCCCTGTTCTCTCTGCCACGCCCCGGAGAACAGCTTCGCCCACG
>JAWOCQ010000023.1:0-33391 GCA_046483725.1 Candidatus Bipolaricaulota bacterium | reverse complement strand
TTTCCCCCACTGGCGGAATTCCTCGCTGCTCATCTGCGGCCGGCGTTGGTCATCCATCGGCGCCCCGCTCATTCGACCGCTCGACTGATGGCGATGCTGGAAGGCATGGCGTGCGCACCTTCCCAGACAACCTTTCTGAAGTGATGTGGGTCGGTGTTGCCCTCACTGTTGACCAGTAACACCTGAGCGTTCCGGTTCAGCTGGAGAGCTTCCTTCAAAGGAGCCAGTTCAGGCCTTTGCATCACCAGGCTGAGCACCCCGAGGGTCACCGCCCCGGATTCGCCGGACACCACGAAGGGATCACCCTCCAAGGGCACTGCGTAGATCCGCATGCCCCTGGCAGCCACATAGTCGGGGCAGGCCACGAACACACGGGCACACGCCCGCAGCACCTTCCATGCCAGCGGGTTCGGCTTTCCACAGGACAGCCCAGCCATGATCGTGTCCAGCTCCCCTTCGAACTTGTATGGACGGCCGTCTCCGATCCGTACCGACTCGAACAGACACGCAGCCTTAGACGGTTCGACAATCACGAACTCCGGCACTCGCTCCCCCAACAGTGTCCTGTAGAAGGCCACCGCAGCAGCGGCCAACGATCCCACCCCAGCTTGCAGAAACACGTGCGTCGGGCGAGAGACCCCCACACCACCAAGCTGCTCCTGGGCCTCGGAAAACATCGTGGTGTACCCTTGCATCACCCAGCGAGGGATCTCCTCGTATCCCTCCCAGGAGGTATCCGAGACCACCACCCAACCGTGTCGGTCAGCATCACTTTGGACGAGTTCCACCGCGTCATCGTAGGTGCCTTCGATCACGTGTACCTCGGCCCCATGCCCGCGGATGGCGTCGATCCGAGCGGGGGCTGTTCCCCGAGGAACATAGATCACTGCCCGCTGGCCGAGCTTGCTCGCCGCCCAGGCTACACCACGTCCGTGGTTTCCGTCCGTGGCCGCGGCGAAGGTTAGGTCGCCGAACTCCTGGCGTACCTCAGCGGAAGTCAGCTTCTCAAAGGATATCTCCCTGGACTCCCCAAGGCGACGCTTGAGCAGCTGGTAGATGGCGTACGAGCCTCCCAACACCTTGAACGAAGTCAGCTCACAGCGCTGGGACTCATCCTTCACCCAGATCCCCCCGACGCCCAGCATGTCGGCCAGTCTCCCCAGCTTTTTGAGCGGTGTGGCGCGGAACCCCGGTATCTGCCCATGGAACTGTCGCACCGCGCCGGAAAGCTCGGGGGGCACCAGTTCCCGCGCGGAGCGACCGCAGCTTTGGTGCTCAGCACCTCGGTTGACCAGCCAGTTCAGCGACTCCATCTGAATCCCCTCCTGACGAACACTCTGTCATGGTAACCATCACGGAAGGCAATCCCCAGGCCCGCATAGGCCTGCTTCCCTGCTAACCGAATCTCCGACCAGTCAGTGGACCGTTAGCATATACCCATTGTAACATGTGCGATCGGGGCGGACCCGGCAATAAGGAGCGAACATGATCACTGGCAGGCCAAAGCCAAGGATGCTTGGAGGAGCACATGGGTGAACCGACAGCGTTTCGCTGCATGAGCTGTGGTAAAGCTTACACTGCGTGGTCGTTGGACTACACATGTCCCGATTGTGGTCCCGTGGAAGGAACTCTTGAGGTCATCTACGATTACCGCGCGTTGACCCGGCGGCTCTCTTCACAGGGTTTCGAGGAGACCCACCAGTACTCCCTGTGGCGCTATGAGAAACTCCTGCCGCTCGGGCCGGAGCACGCAGTCAACCTACGCGCCGGCGCAACGCCGCTGTACGCGTGTCGCACATTGGCCTCGGAGCTGGGGCTCGCGAGGCTGTGGATCAAGGACGACAGCCTAAACCCCACTGCATCGTACAAGGATCGTGCCACTGCAATCACCACTGCTGCAGCGCGGAAACTCGAGCGCAGGGCGTGTTCCTGTGCATCCACCGGCAACGCGGCCACGTCACTGGCGGGCTTCTGTGCATCGGCAGGCATCCCTTGCTACATCATCGTCCCCAAAACAGCTCCAGCGCCCAAAGTATCACAGCTCCAGGCTTTCGGCGCCGTTGTGTTCGCCGTCGACGGCACCTACGACGAAGCCTTCGATCTGTGCGCAGAAGCCAGCGAACGCTTTGGCTGGTACAACCGTTCGGCAGCCGTCAACCCCATGAATGTCGAGGGAAAGAAGACGGGGGCCTTGGAACTATGGGAGCAGTTGGGCGGTGAGCTTCCCGATTACGCCATCGTCTCGGTCGGCGACGGATCCATCATCTCTGGTCTGTGCAAGGGCTTCCATGAACTCGTTCAGGTGGAGTTGGCTGAGCACATGCCCAAGGTCTTCGGCGTGCAAGCCGAGGGGGCCGCAGCCATAAGCCACGCGTTCGCGCGCCATAGCCGCGGAGAGTCCGTGGTGCCCGCCGATGAACCCGCGCACAGCCGGGCAGACTCGATCAGCGTAGGCCGGCCGCGGGATGTCGTCAAGGCGGTGCACTATGTCGCGCACAGCAATGGGGGCTATACAACGGTGTCCGATAGGGAGATCCGCGAAGCTGGGAAGGAGCTAGCCCGAAGAACCGGGGTGTTCGCCGAGCCCGCTGCATCCGCTACCTATGCAGGCCTCCTCCGTCTCCTTGATACCGAGGAGATCCCACCACAGGCCAGTGTGGCCGTGTTCATCACCGGGTCGGGGTTGAAAGACCCACAGGGGATTCTTGAGGGTCTCCCCGCACCCACGCTGATTGCGCCTGATCTCGGTGCGCTCGAGGAGCATCTGGACCTATGAGACTTGAATTCCGGCTGAACGTACGTCGTACGATCGACAACACCACCCGGGGGGATAAATCGCCCATCTTGTTCAGGACTGGTCAAAAAGGAGTAGCATGATCGACCTCAGCGTAAACCTGAGCCAGCTCAAGCGTACAGCGGCCCGAGCGCAGGAGCGAGGCATTGTCATCCCCACCTTCCGCCAGATGCAAGAGCCTTCGCTGGTACCGGACTCCATCAAGCGAAGGTTGCAAGATGTAGGCCTGTGGGATGTGCACCCGGCGAACCTGTTCCGCATCACCTGGAAGAACGAGCCCACTCCCCATGGGGGGACGTTCGGCACGGTGAACTACATGGAGCTCCCTCCGGAGCTCACCGGCGTCCGCGCACGCATCTTCGCGCTCCTAGGCAAATGGTTTCCCACCGGATCGCATAAGGTCGGAGCCACCTTCGGCTGCCTGGCGCCACGGCTGGTCACCGGCCAATTCGACCCCACCTTCCACCAGGCGGTGTGGCCGTCCACCGGCAACTACTGCCGAGGAGGGGCGTACGTGGCGGCTCTCCTGGCTTGCGAATCCATCGCCATCCTCCCTGAAGGCATGTCCGAGGAACGCTTCGAATGGCTCTCGCGGATCGCCGGCGAGGTGATCGCCACCCCGGGGACGGAGTCCAATGTCTGGGAGATATTCCAGAAGTGCAAGGAACTTGTGCGTACGCGGGACAATGTCATGATCTTTGATCAGTTCGAAGAAATGGGCAATCATCTCTGGCACTACGCTGTGACCGGCCCCGCCATGGAGGAAGTCCTGCAGCGGGAGCTGCTGGAGGGGCAGAGGGCCGCCGGGCTGGTTCTGACCTCAGGGTCGGCCGGCACCACCGGCGCAGCCGATTATCTGAAGGAACGCTTCCCACAGCTGAAGGCGAGCGTGGGCGAGGCGTTGCAGTGCCCTACACTTCTCTTCAATGGGTTCGGCTCCCACCGCATTGAAGGCATCGGCGACAAGCACGTGCCCTGGATCCACAACGTGAGAAACACGGACATGGTCATCGCCGTAGACGACGAGCTTCCCATGCGTCTGCTCAGGCTCACCGGCGAGCCGGTCGGCCACGCCTATCTGCGCAAACAGGGCATTCCGAACGCCCTCGTGGAGCAACTCCCCATCATGGGGATCTCCGCCGCAGCAAACCTCATCTCCGCAGTCAAGATGGCTCGCTACTACGAGCTGACAGAGCGAGATGCGATCCTCACCGTGTTCACGGACTCCCAGGAGCTCTACCAGAGCCGGTTGGCGGACCTACGGCAGGAAAGGGGTGTGTACACCGAGCAGCAAGCTCAGCTGGACCATGAGCGGTGTCTGCACAGCCTCAGCACGGACCACATGCTCGAACTGGGTCACTGGGACCGGCGACGGGTCCACAACCTCAAGTACTTCACCTGGGTGGAACAGATGGGCAAGGACGCCGACGAACTCCTCGCCCAGTGGTACGACTGGCCCGACTGGTGGAGTCGCGTTCACGAACAGGTTCCAGAGATCGACCGTCTCATAGAGGCATTCAACCGCCGAGCCTTCGCCTGACGCAGGCCCGCCCCCGCATCTGGCGCCATAGCTTCGTCGAGCGAATCCTCCTTCTGTTCGGTGGATGTGTCCCAGTGCCCCTTTGCCCACCGGAGCTTCCGGCCACCCAAGGGTACCCAGCCACATCCTTAACGCACACTCCCCGCGCCGCAGTCTACGCAACTATACGCTAACTGGCTGGCGAAGAGGCATGCCGACATAGGGCTGGTACAACGCCGGAGCTGGGGTACCATGTGCGCATGCCTATCCGTGCCGTATTGCTAGACATGGACGGTACCATCTGGGATTCTCCGGTGGATTGGGCACAGCTCAGATCTAACCTTGGGCTGCCCGAGGATGGCCGACCCATTGTGGAGCACCTCAAACACGCTTCCTCAGAAGAGCGTGCCCGTGGCTTGAGCTTGCTGGAGGAACACGAGGCCCGCGGGGCCAGCCACGGACGTCTCATGCCCGGAACTCATGAACTCCTGGATTTACTGTCTCGCAAACGCCTGCGCTCAGCGTTGGTTACCAACAACTCCCGCACGAGTGTGGAGAAGGTTTTGTCGCAGCATCATCTGCATTTCGACGTTGTGGTCAGTCGGGACGAGATCCCTATGAAGCCTGCGGCGGAAGCGTTCCTCGAACCGTTGAACGTGCTCGGCTGTTCTCCCGATGAGGCGGTGGCTATCGGCGACACCCATTTGGATGTTTGGGCGGCCCATGCAGCGGGCGTGGCTCACATGATCCTCGTCGCCTCCAAGGCATGGAGCCGTCTTTTGCTCCCCAAGGACGCTGAGCTCACCGAGGTCCTACACCTGGGAGAGGCACGCCGCGTGCTGGCCACGCTGTTGTCCGACAACCAGAATGACCCCTGTCAATAGGGCACGCAAACAGCCGCTGCAGACGATGATAGGCTTGTACAGACACGCGCTTTTGAGCACTTCACAACGCGTCCTGTTTATGGTATAGTCGAAGCGGACGCCGAAACTAACGCCTCTCAACTTATGCCTAGTTGGCAAGAGCTTGTGAGGAGGGATTGAGTATATGGATGGTGTGTTGAGTGTGCGCAGCGGCTTGCCCGACGAGGCAAGGCCCAAAGAGCGCAAAGTGGAGGAGACTGACGTGCAGTGGTTTGAAGAGGAGGGAACGGAACGCCGTTCCCCTGAAAATCCAATACGGACGTATTTTGACGAGATCTCGCGGGTGCCGCTTCTGACCAAGGATCAGGAGGTCGAGCTGGCCAAGCGCGTAGAGGCCGGAGACATGGAGGCCAAGGAGCACCTGGCAGCGGCCAACCTGCGCCTCGTAGTGTCCATAGCCAAGAAGTACCGAGGCTGTGGCCTGCCCTTTTTGGACTTGATCCAAGAGGACCACCTCGGCCTCCTGAAGGCCCCGGAAAAGTTCGATTGGCGCAAGGGTTACAAGTTCTCCACCTATGCCACCTGGTGGATCCGCCAGGCTATCTTGAGGGCCATTACTAATCGCTCCCGGACCATCCGCGTACCGACGCACATCAACGAGCTGATTCGCAAGATATATCAGGCCGAACGGGATCACACCAAGGAGTTTGGCAACCCCCCTTCCATGGAGGCACTGGCGGAGGTGCTGGACACCTCGGTGGAGAACGTCATCAAGGCCAAGAAGACAGCGCAATACACCGGCTCACTGGACTCGCCCATCGGCTACGAGGACGAAGGCTCAGTATTGGGGGACTTCGTGGAAGATGGGGGAGCTATCTCCCCGACCCGGGAGACGTTCAAAGAGCTGCTGCAGCAAGAGCTGCAACGGGCACTTAAGGATCGCCTCACGCCGCGCGAGCGACGGGTTCTCGAACTAAGGTACGGACTGGATGACAACCAGCCACGCACTCTGGACGAGGTGGGGGAGACGTTCGGAATCTCCCGCGAGCGAGTACGACAGATCCAAAAGGAAGCCTTGGAGAAGCTGAAGAACTCAGACCTGATACGCAAGTTGGAGAAATTCCGCCTGCTCAGCGAGGAGGAACTCTAACCGCGACTCGGGCAGTGTTTGTTCGAGCAGCGAAGACCATGACGGGGGTCCTGATATAGGACCCCCTTTTCGCAGGTGCCGCAAGGCTCCACCGGCTGCCCGGAGAGGGTAAACTTGCAGCTGGGGTACTGATCGCAGCCGAAGAACGGTCCTTTCCCCCTGGCAAATCTCTCCACCAACTCTCCCGACCCACAGGAGGGGCAAGTCACCCCTGTGTACACGGGGCTGGTCTGCCTGCAGCTTGTGCAGGACATGTAGCGCCCATACCTTCCGTGCCTTAGCTCCATGGTGTTGCCGCAGGCGGGGCATTCCTGCCCAGGAGCCTTGTCGGCCTCGGCAAGGGCTTCCGCCAACTCAACACGGCCGTCACCAAGCCGAAACGGCACCGTGGGCGGCAAGTTCCGCGTAGTGCGGCAGTTGGGGTAGTTGGAACAACCCAGGTACATGCCGCCTTTCCAGACGCGCACTGTCATCGGCGCCCCACATTTCTCACACTCCACATCGGTGAGAACCTGAAAGGGTTTTTCTCCCTGGGCCAACACGTCTTCCACCTTCTCCAGCCTCCGTTCCAACCGGCTGTAAAGCTCGCGCAAGACATCCAACCGGCCGGCTTGGCCCTCCTGAATCTTGTCCAGTTTCTCCTCCATACGAGCGGTGAATCCCTCCTCCACCGTCTCGGGGAAGTACTGCTCAAGGAAGCTGCTCACAGCTTGCCCGAGCAGCGTAGGCCGGAGGCTGCCATTCCCTCGCCGCACATAGCCCCGCTCTTGGATAACGGACACGATTTGAGCGTAAGTGCTGGGCCGGCCCACCCCTTCGCGCTCCAGTTTCCGCACCAGCCCAGATTCTGTGTATCTTCCTGGAGGCTCGGTGTACTTCTCTTCCACCTGCACCTCCGGACGGGGAAGGGTCATCCCTTCGGAAAGCCCCTCCGGCAAAGGCAGCTCCTCGTCGTCGAGCCTGCTCACCGGATACACCGAGGCGAATCCAGGGAACACCTCCCAGGAGGTGGAGGCCCGGAAAGTACGTCCAGCCGCTTCCAGGTCGACCTTACGCCTGCGCCAGACCCCGTCGGCCATCTGGGTCGCCACAAACCGCCGCCAGATAAGCTCATACAGCTTGTACTGCTCGGGCTTCAGGTAACGGCGCACCTCCTGCGGGGTAAGGCGCACCGCCGTCGGCCGAACCGCTTCGTGAGCGTCCTGTGTGCGGCGCTTGTTCTTAAACCGGCGCGGTCGGGGGCTCGCGTATTCCTTCCCATACTGCTTTCGCACGTATTCACGTGCTTCCGAAACGGCTGCGTCCGATACCCGGGTGGAATCCGTGCGCATGTAAGTGATCAACCCCACCGGCTTTCCCTTGATCTCCACCCCTTCGTACAAGCTCTGCGCCACCTGCATAGTACGCCGAGGCGAAAACCCAAGCTCCGCGCCTGCGGTCTGCTGCAAGGTGGAGGTGATGAACGGCAGCGAGGGCCGACGCTTGACGTCCTCCTCCGACACGCTCGTGACGCTGATCTCGGCCTCACCTAGGGCCTTTTGGAGTGCGTCCAGCTCCTCTCTGGTGCCGATATGGTCAGTGAGCTCAGCAGTAAAGGCGGGTTCTGTGGGAAACGAAAGCCCCACTTCCCAATATGGCTGGGGGACAAACCGTTGAATTTCCGCTTCCCGGACGCAGATGAACCGCAGCGCCACCGACTGCACCCGGCCGGCCGAAAGACCCTCGAATCTGCGGCCAGCCAACACCACCGACAACACCGGACTAACCTGGTACCCCACCAAGCGGTCCAAAATGCGCCGGGTGCGCTGCGCTTCCACCTTGTGCGGATCAAGCTTTCCGGGGCTGCGCAGGGCCCTGCGTACTGCGTCGGCCGTTAGCTCGTGCAGTAGCACGCGCGCAAAACGGTTCCCTTTCCCATTTCCTAACAGCTCGGCCAAGTCGAAGGCAATCGCTTCGCCTTCCCGATCTGGATCGGTGGCGAGGTACACACATTCCGCACCCGCCGCAGCCTTTTTGAGGTCGCCTATAACCCGACGGTTTCGTACGACCCAGGTGGGCGCGAAATCATTGTCCACATCAACCCCAAGCTCCTTGGCAGGCAAATCGCGTACGTGCCCTTTGGAGGAATACACAGCGTACTCCTGCCCCAGGTGCCCCGTCAGCGTGCGGGCCTTGGTCGGCGATTCAACAATCAGAACGTATTTTTTCGGCATGTAATCGCTCCCTCATCGCGCGGGCATTATGAAGCGCCGTTCCCTAGGGTGCAAGCTTCGCGGGACACAAGCGAAGGGGCCCCGACCTGTTCGGCGGGGCCCCCGGTTCAACTCGTGCTTTTCTACGTCCCGGATGCTCAGTAGCCCATCGGCGGAGTCGGATACTGTTGGTCTTCCTTCTCCTCCTTGATCTCGGCCACCAGGGCCTCGGTGGTCAAGAGCATGCCGGCAATGGACACAGCGTTCTGCAGCGCAGAGCGTGTGACCTTTGTTGGATCGATAATCCCGGCCTCGAACATATCGCGGTAGTCCTCCGCGACGACGTCGAAGCCAACCGCCGGTTTCTCAGTCTTCAGCTTCTCCACGATGATCGCGCCCTCGAAGCCGGCGTTCTCCGCAAGCTGCCGTGCAGGATCCTGGAGAGCGCGGCGCAGGATCTGGACGCCCACGCGCTCCTCACCGGAGATCTCCTTCTCCAAGTTGCCCAACACCGCACCCGCGTTCAGCAAGGCCACCCCGCCGCCGGGAAGGATGCCCTCCTCCACGGCCGCCTTGGTAGCCTCCAGGGCGTCCTCCATGCGGTGCTTCTTCTCCTCGAGCTCCGTCTCGGTGGCCGCACCAACTTTGATGACGGCAACGCCGCCCGCAAGCTTGGCCTTTCGCTCCTCCAGCTTCTCCCGGTCATAGTCGGAGTCGGTGGTCTTGATCTGCTCGTTGATTTGCTCGATGCGGGCCTTGATTTGATCCGCCTCGCCCTTGCCGCTGATTACGGTGGTGTCCTCGTTGGTCACGCGCACCTTCTCCGCACGACCAAGCATCTCCAGCGTTGTGTTCTTGAGCTCCATCCCGGCGTCCTCGGCCACGACAACACCGCCTGTAAGCACAGCGATGTCCTCCAGCATGGCCTTCCGCCTTTCGCCAAAGCCGGGTGCCTTAACCGCGCAAGAAGAGAGCGTGCCCTTGAGCTTGTTCAGGACCAATGTAGACAGCGCTTCACCGGTGACGTCCTTGGCGATAATCATCAAGGGCTTTCCGGACTGCGCTATCTTCTCCAGGACGGGGATGACCTCCATGGCGTTCTTCAGTTCCCGATCCGTGATTAGGATGTACGGGTCGTCCAGCGAGACCTCCATCTTCTTCGGGTCAGTCACGAAGTACGGGGAGACGTACTCGCGGTCGAACCGCATCCCCTCCACCAGCTCGTAGTAGGTGTCGATGGTGTCCGAGTCCTCTACCGTGATGACCCCGTCTTCACCCACAACCTCCATGGTATCGGCGATTATCTGGCCGATATCAGGGTCATTCGCCGAGATGGTGGCCACCTGCGCTGTCTCCGCCTTGGTGCCCAGCTTGCGGGAATTCTTCTTGAGCTCGTCCACCACCGCGCGAGATCCCTTCTCGATTCCACGCTTCAGAGCCATGGGGTTCCCCCCCGCGGCCACCATCTTGAAGCCTTCCTTCACCAGGGCCTGGGCCAACATGGTTGCGGTGGTCGTACCGTCGCCGGCCACGTCGTTCGTCTTCGACGCAACCTCCTTCACCAGCTGGGTCCCCATGTTCTCGAACGAGTCTTCGTATTCTTGCTCTTCAGCAATGGTCACCCCGTCATTTACGATGTCCGGGGAGCCGAACTTCTTCTCTATACAGACATTCCGTCCTCGTGGCCCCAACGTCACTCGCACAACCTCGGCCAGCTTGTCCACACCGGCCATCAGCTTCCGTCGTGCCTCTTCCGCAAATAGGAGTTCTTTTGCTGCCATCGTTACCCCCTCACTCCTCGATGACGGCGAGGACATCCGTAGTCTTCACCAACAGGTGCTTCTCCTCGCCAATGCGGATCTCCGTACCGGCGTACGCCGAGATCAGCACCTTGTCACCAACCTCCATGTCGAACTTCTCCGAGGTCCCTAGGGCCTTAACCTCCCCTCGGACAGCCTTCTCTTCCTTTACCGCCTCGGGAAGTACGATCCCCCCAGGGGTGCGGCGTTCCTCTTCCTCGATGGCCCTTACGAGGACACGATTCCCCAATGGTTTGACAGTCATCACCCACCTCCTCGAATTTAGCACTGGGGTGCCTATGCTGCTAACGAACGGATTGTAGCCGCTGCCCCCGGCCCGGTCAAGGGTTGCTCTCTCTCCCCTCTCAGGCTAGAGTGATTCGTGGCTGCGGGACGCTCACATTTGGCCCTGGAACTGGGGACGCTGCCGCTTTGGCTTGGCGCCGGCGTGTGCTTAGGCATCACGCATCATCACCTGCTTGTGTTCTCTCTATCTTACACCGCAGGCAGTATCCTGCTATCTCCGGACCTGGATCTGCGACGGGCAAGCCCCAGCAGAAGATGGGGCCCCCTTCGCGCCATCTGGGCGCCTTATGCTCACCTGTTTCGCCACCGAGGTCTTTCCCACTCATTGCTCTGGGGCCCGCTGACCCGCGTAGGATACCTCCTCGGATGGGCGGCGGCCGGCTGGTTTGCGCTCACGCTCACTTGGGGCTTCCCCTATGAAGTCCCCCCTCTCGGTGCCTACCTTCCAGCACTGTCAGTTGGCCTTTACGTCCCACACGTACTGCACGTCCTTTTGGATAGGGCGTCCAACCGTAGGTGCCGCGCAGGTTAATCCCTGCTTGTCGGCAGACCGTGGCAGATGTTATACAATGCTGTAGGGAAGAAGCAAAGAGCGCATTGCAGAGGAGGGTGCTTGTGGCGATTTCTATCGGCGAGATCGCAAGGGGTATGACCTTGGTGTATAATGGACAGCTCTATGAGGTGGTGTCATTCGAGCACGTGAAGCGAGCGCGGGGGAGTGCATTCGTGCGGGCGAAGCTACGGCACCTCCCCAGCGGTCGTACCATCGTCGAGACCCTGCGTGATTCGGACCATCTTGAGCCCGCGTTTATGGAGACGCGACTCATGCAATATCTGTATAACGACGGCAGCGCGTACGTGTTCATGGACAAGTCCACCTTTGAGGAGTACCGCGTGCCCCCGGACCTACTGGCCGAGTTCAAGGACTTCCTATTGGAGGGCATGGACGTACAAGGGCTGTTTTACGAGGGGAAGATGCTGCAGGTCCACACCCCCAGCTTCATGACCCTAGAGGTTGTGGATGCTCCACCGGGCGTCAAGGGGGACACGGCCACCGGCGGGGAGAAACACGCTAAACTGGAAACGGGGGCGGTGGTCAAGGTCCCCTTGTTCGTCCGGGTGGGGGACCGGATCAAGGTGGATACTCGCACCGGGGCATATGTAGAGAGGGTGAACTAAGGAGGCAGCATGGCAGAACAGCATGTGGTGATGGAGCTGGCTCTGGGAACCGTTTCAGTGGACAGCGATGTCCTCGCCGCAACCGTGGGCAAGGCCCTGGACAAGGTAGAAGGGGTGCGCCCTCTTCGCGGAGGAGGGGGGGTCATCGGCATCTTCGGCGGCGGTGAGGAAAGCGTGCACCTGGAGACCCAGGGGGACATGGTCAACGTAGAGCTGCGTATTGCCGTCATCCTGGGCTACCCCGTTCACGAGGTGGCCCAGGCTGTGCAACAAGCGGTGCGCGAGGACCTGGAGCAACTGGCCAGCGCACGCGTGGGCCAGCTCAACGTGTTTGTCAAGCGCGTGATCTCCCCGGAAGAAGAGCTGGTATTGGATGGAGAGGAGGAAAGCGATGGCTGAGCGAAAGGAACACCCGGAGACAGAGGAGGAGTTCACCCAAGAAGTAGCGTCGGGCAGCGGTGCCATCAGCATTTCCAGGGATGTCATTGCCACTATCGCCGGCCTGGCCGCTGCCGAGGTGGAAGGCGTTACTACACCCCGCGGGGGGCAGCTTCGCAAGCGCAAGGGAGAAGCGGCGAAACGACAGGTGGAAACAGCTATAGATGGCGGCGAAGTAAAGGTGGCTATCAAGGTGGGCATCGTGTACGGCTATCAGGTGAGCACCGTCGCTCAGGAGCTGCAAGAAAGGGTCAAGGCAGAGATCGAGCGCATGACGGGACTCCAGGTGCGCTCGGTCGATGTAGAGGTGACTCGCCTTCTGTTCCCTGAAGAGGGCGAGCAAACCGAGGAGGTCTGAGTTGATATTCATCGGGGCGGTAGCGTTGATCGTGTTGGCGGGCGCCGCAGGCCTAGCAGCGTGGGTGGCTGTGGCCGGCGTGCCAGAAGGCTGGCTCCCGGGGTTCACCACGTGGTGGGGACGGACGGTGTTGGGCGTGCTAGCGGCTTCCTTTTTGGGAGCAGCGGCACTGGCAATCAGGTGTGTCGCCGAACACGCTGCTTCCCGGCGCGCAGTGCGCAGGCCCGGTCCCAAGGGCGAGATCATCATCGCGCCGCGAGCGATCCGGGAGCTGGCAACCGTCCTCCTTACACGCGACCTCGGCCTAAGCGGGTTCCGCGTTGGACTCCGGCCGGGCGCCGACGGCGTGTACATAAAGGTAGTCCTGCGCCTGCCGCCCGAGGAGGAAGCCCCTAGCCTTGCTGACAGGATCCAGGAGCTCCTTAGCAGAGAGATCCAGAGCAAGACAGGTATCCCGGTGCACGAGGTCAACCTGGCGATCCGGGGCACGGCCAGCTCACAGCCAGCGGCTCCGCCGTCCGAGCCTCGGGAGTGAGACGCTCGTGAGACGGCGGGCCCGCGAGGCAGCGCTGCGTACTCTATACCGTTGCGAGTACCAGCCAGCGCCGACCGCTGAGCTACTGACCGATGAGGAGGATATGTCCCCCGCTGAGGCCCGGCTGGCAGCGGATTTGCTGACAGGAGTACTGGACCGGCGGGAAGAATTGGACAAGGTCATCGACTGCAGGGCTGTCGGCTGGGGCGTTGACCGCCTGAGCTTGATCGATCTAAACCTGCTCCGCCTGGCGCTCTACGAACTCCTGCACACCGACACCCCTGCCGAGGTTGTGATGGACGAAGCGGTGGAGCTGGCCAAGAGTTATGGCACCGAGAAAGCACCTGCCTTCATCAATGGAATTTTGGACCGCGTGCGGCGAGAGGCCTCCGGCGATCCCACTCACTGAGACCAACTCCCTGGTAGACCGCTTCCAGCTGCACTAGACTTGCTCCATGCCCGCTGAACGTTACGCCGACCTACACCTTCACACTAGGTGGTCCGATGGCACATTATACCTTAAGGAGGCCGTGCGCCGTGCTCACTCCGCAGGGTACGACTGTGTAGCAATCACTGATCACGATACCATAGGGCCCGAACTCACCACCCCCATCCAAGTGCTGGAGGGGGCGGAGGTAATAACCGGAGTGGAGATCAAGGCCGACATACTCGGACATCGCGGAGAGGTACTAGCTTACTTTGTGGACCCCTTCTCCCCCAAATTGCGGGAGCTCATCGATCACATCGCTCAGGCGCGCATAGAGCGCATGAAGGAGATGATCTCCCTATGCAACCTATCGCTGGGCCTCCGGCTTGACTACGAGTCCGTAGCCCACCTCACCGACGGCTCGGTAGGGCGTCCCCACTTGGCCGCGGCCCTAGTGGAGGCCGGGGCCGCCCGGAGCAACGAGGAGGCTTTTCAGCGCTTCCTCTCCCGGGGGGCACCATGCTACGTGCCTTTACCCCGACCCGGCTTCCCCGAGGTGGTGAGCGCCGTTCGCGCGGCCGGCGGCGTAGCGGCGCTTGCCCATCCAGCGTTCCTGCCCATTGAGGACTGGCAAGCCAGCCTTGCGGAACTCCAAGACATGGGGATGGACGGTCTGGAGGTGTACTATCCTTACGAAACCGGCCGGGCCCCCCTGTATATCTCTTCAGCTGAACTGGCTGCCTTTGCCGAAGCTTTGGGACTGATCCCCACAGGAGGTTCCGACGACCACGGTCCCGATTCGGTCAACGACAGCTTGGGCAGCGTACGCGTTCCCTACGGGGTGGTGGAGAGACTGGCGGGCGCCGCGTCCTCGGTTACGTGACGCAGGGCAGCCACGGCCACCTCGAGCTGGTCGTCCGTGGGCTCCCGCGTGGTCAGCAGGCGTTGGAGCAAGAGTCCAGGCATAAGCAAGGGGCGCAGCCACAGCGCCCGAGGATGCCGGCCGCCGAGGAGCAGTACCTCATACGTAAACCCCGCCACCACGGGAAGCAGGGCTAGCCTGCCCAGCAGCCGCAGCCACAGCGGCTCGGCGGGGAGCACCGAAAACACCAACACCGCCACCAACACAAACATGAGCAAAAAAGCCGTTCCGCATCGAGGATGGACAGGACTGTGGCTGCGGGCGGCGGAGGCGGAAGAACCGTGGCCCGCCTCGTAGGCGTGCACTGCCTTGTGCTCGGCACCGTGATATTGAAACACCCGCCGAATGTCCCTCTGGCGCGAGATAGCGAACATGTAAACGAGCAACACAGTCACGCGAATACCTCCCTCCGCCAGGTTGAACAGGACCCGCTGAGGGATCTGCGTAAACGTAGCAAGGAAGTTGGGTAGCACTACAAACGCACCCAAGGCCAAAGCCAGTGCGCCGACAGTCACCACTGCCTTGGACCACTTGCCCAGTTCCTCTTCCTCTTCCGTGGCCAGCTCCACAGACAGGTTTAAAGCTCGAATTCCTAACGAAAGGATGTCGTAAAGCCTTAACGGCCCCCGGATGAAGGGGATCTTGGAGACCTTAGGAAAACGGCGTGTACGCTCCAAATCACGGAGCGCAATCTCCCCTCCGGGAGTGCGAACGGCCACCGCCACACGACGGCCGTTTTGCATCATCACTCCCTCGATGACCGCCTGGCCTCCGATGGGCATGGATTACTTCTTCCCGCGGTCTTCGTACCAATCCTTACCGTACTTGCGTTGGAACCGCTCGATCCTGCCTTCGGTGTCCACGAGCCGGGATTCCCCGGTGAAGAAGGGGTGACATTTCGAGCAAACATCCACCCGCAATTCCTTCTTCGTTGACAGAGTTTCAACCTCCGCCCCACAGCTGCAGTGGACCACCGTCCGGTGAAGCGTGGGATGTATATCCTTTTTCATTTTGTCCTCACCGCTTGGAGTACTGCTCCTTCTTCCGCGCCTTCCGGCGTCCATACTTCTTCCGCTCCACCACCCGAGCATCCCGTGTGAGCAGGCCAGCGTCCTTCAGTGTCTTCTTGAACTCCGGCGCGACCCCAACCAGGGCGCGGGCGATCCCTAGCCTCACCGCTTCCAGCTGGCCGGTAGGGCCGCCTCCTCTCACCCGGGCACGCACATCATACCGTCCTACAGTCCCGGTGATGTAAAAGGGCGTAAGAAGGTGGCGGTTTAGGTACTCCGGCGCGTCCTGGAAGGCCGCGAAGTACTCCACCGCCGGCCGACCGTTAATGGCCGCCCGGCCGCTGCCCTCGCTTATGTACACGCGTGCCACGGCCTCCTTTCGTCGCCCCACCCCGTGATAGGCATCACCCACCTTCTTGGGCAGCCGTTGCTCCTGCGTCGCTACGGGATCCAACAGGGTAGTCACCTCCGATCCTTGTTTCCGAGACGGAATTAGAGTGATATACTACCCGCTGGTTGGTGAGGCTGTCAACTTCCCGAGCGAAAACGGCTAGCATTGGGAACACCGACGACACACTGGGCAGCGAAGCGGCGGCAAGGAGGGAGCAAGTGAGCATCCGCAACCTAGACAGCATCTTCAAGCCCGAACGTGTAGCGGTGGTCGGAGCCAGCGACAACCCGGCAAGCGTCGGGTACACCGTGTTCCGCAACCTCATGGGCTCGGGATACTCCGGCGTGGTGTACCCGGTGAACCCCAAGCGGGAGTCGGTGCAGGGAATCCACGCCTATCCCGACATGGCGAGCCTGCCGCGCACTCCGGATCTGGCTGTAATCTGCACACCGGCCAATAGCGTGCCCGGCCTGGTAGGGGAGTGTGGGAGCGCCGGTACCAAGGGTATTATCATCAACTCCGCGGGGTTCAAGGAGGCCGGAGATGAAGGACGTGCGCTAGAAGAGAAGGTGAAGGCTGAAGCTGCTGACTTCCCTGGAACACGTATCGTAGGTCCTAATTGCCTGGGAATCATCGTACCTTCTCTCCGGCTCAACGCCAGCTTTGCCGGGGCCATGCCCCAACCCGGCCACGTGGCGTTCATCTCCCAGTCCGGGGCCCTGTGTACGTCAGTGCTGGACTGGGCACTTGAGCGTAACATCGGATTTTCCTTCTTCGTTTCCATTGGGAATATGCTGGATGTAGATTTCGGCGATCTAATCGACTACTTTGGCGAAGACCCTCACACCCAGTCCATCATTCTGTATACAGAGTCGATTACCGAACCCCGCGAGTTCATGTCCGCCGCTCGGGCTTTCGCCCGTGAAAAACCAATCGTAGCTTACAAATCAGGTCGCTTCGCGGAGTCCGCCCAGGCTGCTACCTCCCACACGGGCGCCCTGGCCGGGGAGGACGACGTGTACGACGCCGCTTTCCAGCGGGCCGGCATCGTACGCGTCACCGAAATCGACGATGTCTTTGACTGCGCGGAGCTAATCGCGCGAGCTCGGGCACCGGTGGCCCCCCGCCTGGCCATCGTGACCAATGCCGGCGGGCCGGGGGTGATGGCCACCGACGCTTTGCTCGCCCGCGAAGGCGTTCTAGCCGAGCTGTTAGACAACACACTGAAAGGGCTTGATGATTTGCTTCCCCCGTTTTGGTCCCGGGGCAATCCGGTGGATGTGTTGGGTGACGCCGGCCCGGACCGCTTTCTCCAGGCGACAGAACTCGTACTCACCGACGGAGAGGTAGACGCCGCCCTAGTCATCCTAACCCCGCAAGCCATGACCGATCCCACGGCCACCGCCGAGGCCCTGGGCAAACTCGCCGAGCGCACCCGCAAGCCCATCCTGGCCGCCTGGATGGGCGGCGGCAGCGTGCAGAAGGGACTGCAAACACTAACCAGCCACGGGATCCCGGCCTACACAACACCTGAGCAGGCAGTGCGGGCCTTCATGCACCTAGTCCACTATGCTCGCAATCTGGAAATCCTCTACGAAACACCCCGGGAGATCCCGGTCCGCGTCTCCATAGCCCAGCAGGAGATAAAGGAGAAATTCGCCAACCTGAACTCCGAGACCAACAACACACTCTCTGAGCACTCATCTAAGGAGCTCCTCAGCGCTTACGGTATCCCCACCACCGAGGTGCACGAAGCTCGCAATCCAGACGAAGCCGTGTCCTCCGCCGAGAAGATCGGCTATCCGGTTGTTCTCAAGGTTCTCTCGCCCGAGATCACCCACAAGACCGACGTGGGTGGGGTAGTGTTGGATATCCATAGTGCCGACGAGGTCCGGCGGGCCTATGAGCGAATAGTGAAGGCGGCTCAGGAGCACCAGCCGCAGGCCGAGATCCTCGGGGTCACCGTGCAGCGAATGGTGGATGCAAAACACGGCTTCGAACTCATCCTGGGAGCCAGGCAAGATCCCGCCTTCGGTGCAGTGATCATGGTGGGCACAGGGGGGATAGCCGCCGAGGTGTTCCGTGACCGGGCCCTCGGACTGCCTCCGCTCAACGAACGGCTGGCCAGGAGACTGCTGGAGTCCCTGCATGCCTGGCCCTTGCTCCAGGGTTACCGCGGCCGCCCTGCGGTGGACTTGGGCCAATTGCTCGAGGTCATAATGCGCTTTTCCTATCTCGTAGCCGAACACCCTGAGATATCCGAGCTAGACATCAATCCCTTGCTGGTCACCCCGCAAGAGGCCGTCGCCTTGGACGCACGGGTGATCCTGGACCCGGAGCGACTTCACCGAGAGCTTAAGCCATACGAACACCTGGCCATCCGCCCTTATCCGGACGAGTACGTCCGGAAGGCCAGTATGAAGGACGGAGCACCGCTGATCCTGCGCCCGATCCGCCCCGAGGACGAGCCGCTATGGCACGAGATGCTGCGTGTTTCGTCACGGGAGTCAATCCGTTTCCGGTTTCAGTACATCTTCAAGGAAAGCACCCATGAGATGGCCACCCGGTACTGCTTCATCGACTACGATCGCGAAATGGCCATCGTGGCCGAACTGGAGGAGGACGGGGAACGCAAGATGGCCGGTGTTGGGAGGCTGGTGGCGGGTCCGGATCCCCGCACAGCAGAGTACGCGGTATTTGTGGCCGACCCTTGGCAGGGAGAGGGTATAGGAAACCAGCTCACGGGCTACTGCCTGGAGATCGCCGCCGGGTGGGGGGTGTCCCGTGTGACCGCTGAGACCACGCCGGACAACCGTCGAATGCTGGCCATCTTCCGCAGCACAGGCTTCCACATAGAGCACCATTCGGAAGAAGGGGTTGTCCTGGCCCACAAGGATTTGGAGTAACCTTAGGCCAAGGTGGGTGTACATAAGCTTGACCGCGCGCTCCGGCCCGGGGGGGTGGCTTTCGCGTCTGTCGGCGATGGACGGCTCGCCCTCCAGGCGCTACGCAACCTGCTCTGTTATGAATTCGCCGGCGAGGTATTCCTTGTAGGCGGGGGGCGTCCACCGGCCGAACGAATCTCTGCAGTAGATCAAGTGCAGGACCTCCCGCCGAATGTGGACTTGGCCGTGCTGGACGCGCCCCCAATCCAGATGGAGAAGCTTGTGCAGTCCTGCGCCGAGATGGGGCTGCCCGGCGTGCTCGTCCTGCCGCAAGACGCGCCCTTGGCTGTTCTGCAAGCACTGAGCCGAGAATACCCGAACACCCGGTTCATCGGCCCTGGGTCCAGAGGCCTGATAGTGCCCTCGCTGCGGCTCAATGCCAGCCTCGCCCCAGGGA
Source organism: Candidatus Bipolaricaulota bacterium (assembly GCA_046483725.1). Lineage (GTDB taxonomy): Bacteria > Bipolaricaulota > Bipolaricaulia > Bipolaricaulales > Bipolaricaulaceae > T3SED10-47. Next base: position 14,166 of record JAWOCQ010000023.1, on the reverse strand, counting down.
TGCCGGCCCACGGCAGCCTGGCCCTGGTCTCCTCATCCCCACTTCTGTGGGAGGAGCTCCTCTTCCGGGCTGAACAGATGCACCTGGGGCTAAGCCACTTGGTCTCGCTGGGTGCACAGGTCGACGTAGACCTGGCGGACCTCACGGACTACCTGCACAGACGCGGTCGCGTACGAGCCTTGGCGCTGGATGTAGATAGCATACCGTCCCCGACAAAGCTGCTGCCGGCTGTGTGGAGTTTCGCCAGGGACAGGCCTCTCATCGCCTACAGGCCCGATCAGGACTGGGACTGGGCAGTGTTTTCCTGCGCCCTCCGGCGCGCCGGGGCAGTCCCCCTGCGCCAAAGCGCTGAGCTCCTCAACCTCGTTGAGCTGCTGTCCCGCCTCGACCATCCCCCACCGGGAGGCAGAATCGCGGTGCTCGCTTCCGCAGAGTGCGGGGAACCCCTGCGGGAATGCGTCAGGGCGACGGCGGAACTCTCCGCCAGGACCCGCGCTGCCCTACGCCGGTGTGGCTGCTCGGTGCAGGACAACTGTGCTCGTCTCCCCACAGGGGTGCATCCAGCTAGCTTGATGTTCGCCCTGGAGGCGTTGCTCAACGACCGCGGGGTGGACATGCTATTGGTAGGCATGCCGCACGGGGTGTACGCCCAGGCATCCCGTGAAGCAGCCGCAAAGGTCGGAAAGCCGCTGGTAGCCGTGACCAACGATCAAGGCAGAACGCGGGCAATGCGGGAATCGGGGATTCCAGTTTATCCGTGCATCTCAGCTGCCGCCCGCGCGCTGGGCCACCTAGCGGACTATGTTCACAACTTGGAGGAGCTACACCGGCCGTGGAGACTCCCTCCCGCCAGACCTGCACCGGGAGAGTTTCCCGCTCTCCCCGCTGGCGAGGTTCCCAAGCAAGTGCTAGTGGAAGCTCTGGCCCACTGGGGAATCATCGTCGGTTCAGCCAAGGCCCCCTCTGCAGACCGGTCTTTCGTGCTTGGGTTGCGCCGGCATCCGGTGTTCGGCACGGTGGTGATCGCCGCGTGCTCCAATAAGAGCGAGGCGCACCCGGCTGTCGGCCTGCCTCCGCTCACCGAGTCACTGGCACACTCCATGCTGGGTGCCCTTCCACAAAGACTCTCTGGCCCCGCCGGCAACGCATTGGCAAAGCTCCTCCTACAGCTGTCCCGGCTGGCCGTGGACCTCCCCGAAGTGGAGGAATTGGACCTTGCACCTATCGCGTTCGCCGAGTGGGATGCGGCCCCACTGGGAGCCCGCGCCAGGGTCAACTTGAGCTATCGACGGCCCCACCTGTCCCTGTGCCCGTACCCGGAGGAACGAATTCACACCCTCCGGCTCAAGGACAAAAGCTGCGTCACGCTCCGTCCCATCCGCCCTAACGACGAACCCCGCTGGCGCCAGATGCTCACCCGCTCCTCCCCGGACACCCTCCGCCTACGCTACCACTCTGTCCATCACAAGCCGTCCAGGCGCATGGCCCGCCGTCATTGCTACATCGACTACCGGCGGGAACTGGTCATGGTGGCCGAAGTGCAAGAGGAGGGAACGCGTTGTTTGGCCGGAGAGGGAGAACTGTTCCTTGATCCTGATCTAGACCTCGCCGAGTTCGCCGTGTTCGTCGCCGACCCATGGCAAGGGAAAGGCTTGGGCAGCATCCTGACCGATCACATGCTAACCCTGGCCACAGAGCTGGGCGCTGGAAGAGTCGTTTGTGAGCTTACACCGGACAACGTACGCATGATCACCCTTCTCCAGCGCCGCGGGTTCGAGGTTCGCATAATGATGGAGGACGGGGTGGTGTTCGCGGAGAAGAAGCTCCGCTAGACCTCCGCCCCTGGTTCACCGAAGACAAAGCACCATCCGCACGCTGAACACCGCGAGGAACACCATAAACGGCAGTCCGCTGTGCGTAGCTCCGATCCCCCACAGGTCCTCCAACGGGCTGCAAAAGACGCTGAAGCTCAACCTTCGTAACCCACAGCCCGCTTCAGATCTTCCACCGACTCGGGATTACGGAGCGTGGCCACGTCCCCCAGCGGCTCCCCACGGACCAGGGACTTGAGCACCCGACGCATGATCTTGCCCGAACGCGTCTTGGGAACGTCCTCCACGAAGTAGATTGCCGCCGGGCGGGCCGTAGGGCCGATGTGGTTGTCCACGGTCTTGACCAGTTCCTTCTTCAGGTTGTCGGAAGGCTGGGCTCCCTTCTTGAGCAGCAGGAACGCTATGGGCACCTCTCCCTTGACCTCGTCGGAGCGGGAGACCACAGCCACCTCACTGACCAGGGGGTGTTGCGTAAGGGCGTCCTCCACCTCAGCAGTGGCCAAGCGGTGCCCGGCGACGTTCATCACATCGTCCACTCGGCCCGTGATCCGCACGTTACCCATGTCGTCGATGCGGGCTCCGTCGCGGGTAAAGTAGTAGCCGGGGCCGTACTCGGAGAAATACGTTCCCTTGTACTTCTCGGGGTCTCCGTACAACCCCCTTAGCAGCGCGGGCGGGAAAGGAGGTTTGAGGACCAGATATCCTCCATCCCCCCTCGGGAGTTCCTGGCCGCTGGCGTCAAGGATGGCGGCCCGGATACCCGGGAATGTCCTGCCGGCCACAGTGGGGACGAACGGTCCAATGCCGGGCAGCGACTGAACGCAACTCGCTCCCGTCTCCGTCTGCCACCATGTATCCACAATCGGGCAGCGCTCCCCGCCGATGTTCTTGAAGTACCACATCCACGCCTCTTCATTGATCGGTTCGCCCACCGTGCCCAACACACGCAACGTGGACAGGTCACACTTGGCAGGCCACTCCTCCCCCCACTTAATGTGCATGCGAATGGCCGTGGGAGCAGTGTAAAACACGGTTACCTTGTGCTTGTCGATGACCTGCCACATGCGTCCGTAGTCGGGGTAGTCGGGCGTTCCCTCGTACACCACCGTGGCCACACCGTTCATCAACGGCCCGTAGTTGATGTAGGTATGCCCGGTGATCCACCCGACATCCGCCGTGCACCAGTGGACGTCGTCCTCGTGGAGGTTGAAGTCCCACTTGCAGGTGGCATACGCCTGCACAGCGTATCCGCCCGTAGTGTGCATGACGCCTTTGGGCTTCCCCGTGGTGCCAGAGGTGTACAGGATGAAGGCCAGATCCTCCGCCTCCATCTCCTCAGGCGGGCACTCGGTGGACTGGTCACTGACCAGCTCGTGGTACCAAACGTCCCGCCCCATGGACATGGGCACGTCGCTCCCCGAACGGCGAACCACAATCATCTTCTCCACCTGGGTACCGGCCATCGCCCTGTCCGCGTTGGGCTTTAAGGCGATCGCCTTCCCACGCCGGTAGTAGCCGTCCGTGGTGATCAGCACCTTTGCGCCGCAGTCGAGCATCCGGTCTCGCAATGCCTCCGCCGAGAAGGCGGAGAACACTACGGAGTGCACGGCGCCGATGCGCACTACCGCCTGCATGGCGATAACTGCCTCGGGGATCATCGGGAGATAAATGCCCACTCGATCACCCTTTTCCACGCCCATCTCCTTAAGGGCGTTGGCCAGGCGGGAGACCTCGGCAAGCAGCTCCTTGTAGGTGAGTACACGCCCGGGCTGGTCCGTTGGCTCCGGCTCCCAAATGAGGGCGACCCGATCCCCATGCCCGGCCTCCACATGGCGATCTAACGAGTTATAAGACAGATTAGTCTTGCCGCCGACGAACCACTTAAACTCGTAAGGAGCTTCTTCGTAGACCTTGTCCCATTCTTTGAACCAGTGAAGTTCCTCTGCTCTCTCCGCCCAAAACCCCTCAGGGTCCTCCTCCGCCTTCCTGTAAATTTCTGGATCGGAGACCCACGCACGCTGCTTGGCCTCCTCCGTCGGCCAGTACCAATCGGGCCGCTTTGGATCAGGCTCCACCCACTTCACATCTTTGGCCACTTTAAGGACTCCTCCTTTCTCAGCTGGACACTCTTTTGTACCATTCGACGGGGAATCATAACCAATACGCGTTACACTACCAGGCTCCCAAGGTTTGACCACGCTTTGCGTGGCTTGCCGGTTTGGCATACAAGGGAGATAGCAGTGGGGTGAGATGAAGCGTCTGATGCGTTTGTTGCGCGATACGTTTGTTTCCGGACTGCTGGTGATCCTGCCTGCGGGACTCACAGCTTATGTCCTTTGGCTCATCTTTCGCCTCGTAGCCAGCTGGGTGGGTCCCCAGACCGCTCTGAGTCAACTGCTCACCCGAGCGTTCGGGAGGTACATCCCCGGGACGGAGATCCTGGTAACCGTAGGCGTGGTGCTAGTTGTGGGCGCGGTAGCCCGATACTGGCTTGGCAAACGCCTGGTGGGCACCATGGAGCAAGGCTTGCTCTCGCTGCCCGTATTGCGCAAGCTCTATTCGGCTACCCGTCAACTGTCCTACGCGCTCCTCAAACGAGAGGTGGTACCGGGAGCCCAGGTCAAGAGGTTGGTGCTGGTGGAGTTTCCCAAAGAGGGTTCGTACGTCATGGGGTTCTTGACCAGCAATAAGCTGGCACGGCTGGACAAAGCGTTTGGCAAACGAGTGGTGTCAGTCTATGTCCCCACGGCACCTAACCCCTTATCGGGTTATGTTCTGTTCCTGCCGGAGGATAAACTGGTCCCGTTGGACCTGACCATCGACGAGGGCTTCAGCCTGCTGCTCTCCGGGGGAGTGGTAGTCCCCGAAAGGCTACGGGTTGAGCAGCCCCCCAAGGAGGTGCCCGATGCCGATCAGGCGGGATGACCGAGGAAGATATGTAGAGGTAGAGCCACGTCGGGCCGAGGAGACGTCGTGGTTACGCTGCCGGGCGTGTGGAGAGCTTGTTTTCCGCCGCAAGCTAAAGGAGACCAACCACATCTGCCCGCGCTGCGGGGCCTACTTCTTCCTGACTGCTCAGGAACGCATCGCTTCACTGGTAGATCCCGATACCTACACCCCGTTGGGCCTCGGCTGCACCTCCACAGACCCACTTGAGTTCGTCGATCGCCGACCCTACCACGAACGCCTGGAAGAAGCCCAAGCCATCACAGAGCTGAAAGACGCCATCCTGGTGGGCCGAGGCTCCTTGGACGGCTGCCCGTTGATGCTTGGCGTGATCGATTTCCGCTTCATCGGCGGCAGCATGGGCCAGGTGGTGGGAGACGAGATCGCCACAGCGCTGGAACAGTGCGCCGCGGAGGGCATCCCCTTCGTGCTCGTGGTGGCCTCAGGCGGGGCCCGGGTGCAGGAAGGGGTAGTTTCCCTGATGCAGATGGCCAAGACCGTAGCCACGCGCAACTTGCTGGCCGAAGCTGGGGTGCCGTTCATCGCCGTTCTCACCTACCCATCGAGCGGGGGCATGCTGGCCTCGGTAGCCAGCTTGGCCGACGTCACCGTCGCCGAGCAAGGCGCAATGATCGGCTTTGCCGGCCCCCGGGTCATTGAGCAGACCACGGGCGAGAGGCTCCCCGCAGGATTCCAGACCGCTTCGTTCGCGCTGGAACATGGCATGGTAGATCAAGTAGTCACGCGGGAGTTGCTCCGTGCTGAACTGGCCAAAGCGTTACATGTACTCGCTGGAGGTGCGCATGGTTGACGATTCCTCTATCCGTGCCCTGGAAGAAAAGGTCGCTGAGCTACGCACAATGATGGAAACAGGCGGTGTAGACCTCAGCGAGGAGATCGCACTCTTGGAGAAGAAGCTTTTCCGCCTACGGCGTGAGCAGTATGCCCACATGTCCGACTGGGACAGGGTCAAGCTGGCCCGCCATCCCGAGCGCCCGCGTGGCCTACCGCTTGTAGAAGCGCTAACCGAGGACTTCTATGAGCTGCGAGGAGACCGGATGGGCGGAGACGACCCTGCCCTCCGTGGCGGTCCCGCCCTCCTGGACGGCCGGAGGGTCATGCTGCTCTTCCACCACCGTGGAAGTACGCGCGAGGAGCAGCACACATGTCGGTTCGGCATGGCCACTCCCCAGGGGTACCGAAAGGCTCTCCGGCTGATGCACATCGCAGAACGGCTTCACCTCCCGGTGGTCACCTTGGTGGACACGCCAGGTGCCTATCCCGGGCTGCAGTCCGAGGAACAGAACATCGCCGGGGCTATTGCCGAGTGCATCTCCCGAACGCTTTCTCTGAATACTCCTTCCGTCGCCGTCATCCTGGGGGAAGGCGGCTCGGGCGGCGCTATCGCAATTGCTGCAGCCGATCGGGTCCTGATGATGGAGAATGCTACGTACTCGGTCATCTCCCCGGAAGGAGCCGCAGCCATCCTGTGGAAGGATCCCCACGCCTCATCCCAAGCCGCCCAGGCCCTACGGTTAACGGCACCCCATCTGAGAGAGCTAGGGTTTGTTGACCATATTATTTCCGAGCCCGTGGGTGGTGCGCACACCAATCTGCAAGAAACCGCGGACGTGCTTCGCAGCACTCTGGGTGAACAGTTGGACGGATTGACATCGACGCCACTGGACGAGCTGAAGGGTTTGCGGTACAAACGATATCGAAATGCGGGAAGCACCCGTACGCCAACCGACCAGAAAGGTTGACGCCTGTGAGCAGTGTGGGGTCGGGTGTACCTATGTGTTTCGCGGACTTCCCGCCGAGGCGTGGAGCGATCTTCGACCGGCAATGCGTCCGATGGAGCTCGCGGCTGAGGAAACCGTATTCCACGAGGGAATGCCCGCGTTTGGCCTGTACATCGTTTGCCAAGGCAAGGTCAAAGTGGCCAAGCACACCCGGGCTGCGCATTCCCAGATCCTGAAGCTTCTCGGCCCCGGGGAGATCCTGGGGGAAAAGACCCTGTTCGACCGGGAGACGTACACTTGCTACGCCAAGACTCTGGAGCCTTCACGCCTAATGTTCATCCCCAAAGAGGACTTCCTGGCCTTCGTCCGCAAGTATCCCGACGTGGCCTTGCGTCTTGTGGAGAAGCTGTCCCGCGAGGGGAAGGTGTTCGGAGAGAAGCTAGTCGAGATAACGTCCCGCTCGGCAAAGGAACGCGTCGCCCGAGTATTGCTCGAACTGTATCACGCCTTCGGCAAGGAGACGGATAAGGGCCTGGACATCGGGGTCGAGCTCCCCCGGACAGAGCTAGCCGAGATGGCAGGGCTGACCACCGAAACTGCAATCCGCGTCCTCTCCGATCTCAAGGACCGCGGGATCATCGCCCTGGTCGGCCCGCGCATCCTCATCCTCAAAATGGACAACGTGAAACACCTCGCCCATCCCTTCCGCACCTTCCTGCGGGAGAACCTTGCCTAATGTCTACTGCCTTCCTGGGGGTGGGGAACCCCCTCCGCCGGGATGATGGAGTCGGTCACTGGGTTGGCCGCCAGCTGGCAACCCAAGGCCGGACTGTATACCTCGCAGGACCCACACCCGAGAACATCCTGGGCCAGGTTCAACGTGACACACCTGACACTTTGGTGGTGGTCGACGCAGCAGAATTGGGGCTACCCCCAGGCTCTTTCCGCCGCCTACCCCAAGAGTCGACACCGGCCATGCTCACAAGCACACACGGCCTACCCCTCACCTTCCTCCTGTCTCTCCTGCGAAACAGCGCCCGCTCGATCAGTTTGATAGGGGTACAACCCGCGCTCCTGGAAGCGGGAGAAGGCCTGACCTCCGAGGTCAGGACCGGCGCCGAAAGCCTGGTCAAGCTCCTGGCTGCCGAGGACTTCACCGCCATTCCCCTCCACGACCTGGGCGCCGCACGTGTTGACAGAACCGCCCCACGAGGGGAACATTAGCTCTAGCTAGGGGCCGTAGCTCAGCTGGGAGAGCGCTGGCATGGCATGCCAGAAGTCAGGGGTTCGAGTCCCCTCGGCTCCACCAGCTCCGGAAGTGCTGATTCCGACAGCTTTTGTGGAGGTGCTTGTCTGCGTTGAGAGCCGGATGATGTTAACTGGCCTCCTCAAGCGACCGGCGATATAGCTGCACCGCCACCTCACCAACATCATCGGCTGCCTCCGGTCTGGGTGGCATGATCATGCCCGAGGCAAGACCATGGGTGGCGGGTACACGCTCGACCTCAAAGCCCCCGCGGAGGCATCCTCGTATGACGGCAGGTAGCCCAGCCAACCATTGGTATACCCGCCGAAGAAGGCCATAGGGTTCCCTAGGCGCTCCCGTACAGCCGCTGCAAGCTCGGGGAACGGCTCCATGGGGACTCCGGCCAAGACGAACGCGCCCAACCGAAGCAGGTGCACCTCCAGGTCCAGTTGCAGCGTCCGCCGGCGTTAGCTCCGGCAATAAAGTCAGTACCGGCCCAGACACAGCGAGCGCCATGCGCTCGAGTGGACTTGCCCCAGTTTCGCGGACAGGTCTAGGCTAGACAGGGAGGGGTTCACGATGCCGAGGACTAGATCTTCGTATCCGCAGGAGTTCCGGGAGCAGATATGGAGTTAGTACAGGAGGGATGGGCGCGCAAGCAACTGGCGGAGGAGTGTGAGCGCTGTCCGGCGACGATCCACAGGTGGGTAAAGCAGGCTGACCCCGACGAGGGCCGTGATGGATCGGGGCTTACAACTGGAGAGGATTTGCAAGACAAGGCACAATCAGCGATAGTCAGAACAGATACCCACTTCTGTATAATGGCAGGCGGAGGAGGAAAATGAGACCCGTCAAGCCTAAAGCACCCGCTGACAGAGCCACACGCCAGCACATAACCGGCATTGTGAGCGCCATGCTCGCGAGCCGAGAAGGGGTCCTCCTTGGATACCTGCACGGCTCGTACGCCGAGGGCAAGCCTTTTCGCGACCTGGATGTAGCCGTCTACGTGAGCGAATCAGCATTATCTGATTCGCCTCTCTCCTACGAGCTCGAGCTGGAGTCCCAGCTCGAGAGCCGGCTGCGGTCAGGCGGCATCTCAGCGCCCTTGGACCTCAGGGTGCTTAACCGTGCCCCGCTCTCCTTTCGCTACGAGGTGATCAAAAGCGGCATCGTTGTGTATGTCCGGGACGATGACCTCAGGGTCGACTTCGAGGTTTCTACGATCTCTCGCTATTTTGACTTCGCCCCTTTGCGGCGGGAGCAGCTCAGGGAGGTGCTGGGCCGTGGAAGTCAATGAATCGCGTGTTCGGAGGCTCGCGGGGGAACTCAGGCAGGCCATCCAGCGGCTGACCGAACTTGCTGAACTCGACGAATCTTGTTTCTTGGACGATCCTCACAAGGTTGCGTCTGCCAAGTACCACTTGATCGTCGCCACCGAGGCGATCATTGACATCTCGAACCACATCATAAGCAAGAACAAACTGGGTACCCCGGAAGACTACGGTGACATCTTCCGTTTGCTGGGGAAGGCCGGCATCGTCCCGGCGGACTTCGCGGGCGAACTGATGAAGATGGCACGCTTTCGGAACCGCCTGGTACACATCTACTGGGACGTCGACGATGCTGAGATCTATCGCCTCCTCTCCGACGGTGTTGCTGATATGGAGCGATTCCTCAAGCTGCTGCGGGAGACATTATCCTCGTATCTGGATTCGGGCTAGATGTTGCTCCTGGGTTCCCTGTGGCTTCCACGCCGGTGATCCAACATATTGCTCGGGATATCGCCCTCGACTGCGGCCGGGGCCCCACCGGGATCCCCAGGCCCTGAACGGCGTTGTTGTCGAGCGGGAAACCGTCAAGGTCATCGATTTGGACCTCAGCGGTTTTGTCGGCTAACAGACGTACCACTGAGGCTTTGGTACATCAGGGGCACGCCTAACGGGTGTTCTCGGCCTAGGGAAAAGGCGGATCCAGCAGGTGTTCTTACTGCAACCAAACTACGGTGGTGCGGGTACGAAGAGGCCAAGGCCAGGGAGAGGTGTCCCGCACTCATCTCCGCAGCGGTAAGGGGAGAGCCTTCAGTCAACCCCAAGCGCCGAAAAAGCTCCGCAATCCATTGGCTGGCTGCCATCAGGATATGCTGTCGACTTCGCTGATCAGGTCCTGTAAGTTATGTCGTACGTGCCTCTCCACCAGCTCCATTGCGCTATAGTAGGGAGTTTAGGTGGATCGTGCTTCTTGAGCTCATCCGGTATGCAGCCACCGCAATTGCACCAACGATCATCCTGGTCAACTACGTCTTTGTTGCGCTTGGCGGGGGACTGATGGAGGTGATGCTAGTCGAAGTAGGAATCGCCTTGGGGTCAATCGGGGTGAGCTTCCTAATACACAAGATTCCACGCAGGCATGGATTCAAGGCGATGGCCTTCGGGGGGTGCTGAGTATAGTCTGGGCTGCGATTATGTCCACGCGGCCAAGCCTCGCAGTTGTGGTTGGCGTGTATTCCCTTGAAGAATTCGGAAATACGCTGAGCTTCCCGTTCTATCGGTCCTGGATATTGAAGAATGTGCCCACCGAGCGGAGTAGCGAGGTATTGGGAGGGATAGCCTCGGCCAAGCGGTTCCTGGGGTAATCCTGCTCCCATTGGCTGCTGGGGCCATTGCCACCGTAGGCGCAAGCTTGCCGCGGGCTACTCGTATGTAGAGAAGTTCAGCAAGTATAGATGACGGTTGAACACGACCATTTTGGAATTCCGTCGTAGCCCAGGGCGAAAGGTGTCCAAACCTGTAGCGGATAGCCGGGTAAAGTGCTCCGAGACAATGATAATTGAGCCCTACGATCAACGAGCGTCCGTGCTACCATGTGGACGTGGTGTTCACCGGCTACGCACCGGAAGCAGGTCCACAGGAAAGAGTAGCTTGGCAAGCGGCGTGTCCCTAGATGTATTGGTACTAGGGTTTCCCGACGAGGGCGGCGAACTCGACCGGCGGGATGCCGAGTGACCCACTAACGTTGCCACAGTGGGGTCCCGTGCCTGGTGAGTCTTCCATTTGCCTCTAGTCCTTCAGGGGCGCGTCTGAGACTGCTGGGACGGTTGGCCGGGGAGGCGGAGTGGAGAGTGCGGTTGACCTTGCCCTGTCCAACAGCCGCTTTGTGCCTAACAGGCTTCCTCACAGGGTTGCGTTAGTGCGTATCTGATCAGGGATTACGAGCCCGTGGGGAGTTTGAAAGTAGTCCGCTAGGGCCCACCAGGAGTGCGTTTTCGCGCACGGCGCGCTGTCAATCACCGTCAACTGCCCGAACAGCCACCGTTGACACGGTACAGCGCGCAAGGGAGTGCTGTCTCAGGGAAGCAGTCTGTAGTTTGTGAGGCGCCGATGTGGTATAGTATGGCGTGGGGATCGTCTGCTGCCCTCCTTCTGAGCAAAGAGGTGTTGATCATCGGCGGCCGGTCGCAACTCTACTCTCCTCAACACGCCCACCATGGGCGGGTCGGTGTGCCGGTCATTGCGGTGGTGAATCCCTGGCCGAGCGAGAGCAAGAGCTGGTTGCAGACGAGAAGGGAGGCGGTGATGGGTGACCGGGCACTGGCGATGACAATTGAGGCGCCCTACGCCACCGGGCGCACATCCTCCACATTGGAGGACCCGGTGGAGGCGCTCAACTGGCGCGGTGGACAGTACGTCGAGCGGCGGCTGCTGTCAGGTGGACGTCTTGACCCACGGCGAGTAGAGGGTCCGAAGGGGGCACATGATGGAAACATGGATGATGGGTGACCATCCCCGGGTGAAGGCGCTTGTGAGCCGGGCGGAGAAGGCGCTGTCCACTCTTGAGTGCTCCGGAAACTGGGATGTGGACTCACTGGCGCGAGCGCGCGCCTCGTGCCGTAAAGCTCGCTCACTAAGGGAGCTTGAGCCTATCGTGTCTCAACTCGAAGCCGAGGCGGAGAGGGTGGCCGGGGAAAGTGAACGCGCGGTGGCCGATGCGGCGTGAACTGTGGCAACGGGCGCCAGTTTGTACACCTTCCACCGTTCCCCCGAGCTTGTGGAGGCGGTAGAGCACCCTCACGGCGTCCGCCGCACTAGGAGCGCCATAGACACAGCTTTTGTGGCCGGTGAGCCATGCTTTTCTGCTCCGCGTAGCGCCCACCACGGAAGGGATTCTGGGGGCGATGGCGGGCCGGGCAGCAAACGAGTGGTACAAAGTTAGGGGGCACCTCAATCGCTACATTGGCAATCGCTGTACCGACGCTCGCTCTAGGTCATACGACTGACAGGAGGGAGACTGTGAAGAGTAAGGCTGAGCAAGCGGTGAGCAAGTTGCGGGCAGAAAGCATCACCACAGTGTTTGGCAACAACACGTTAGACATAACTGCACGTAACGCCCTGGTAGATCTGAAGGTGGCCGAGAGAAGAGATACCCCTGTGGGAGGGATGATCTGCTACGTGCTCAACCTGGAACGACACCAAGCTCGCTTGCAGTCGTTCTTGCAACGGTTCGACAGCAGCGATCTGGCCGCCTTAGAGCTGCGGCGCTTCCGTGCGGTCGACACAGCGAGCGTCTGGCGGCATGCCCGGGCCTTGGTGTACGAGCCGGCATTGGCCAGGCTCTCCATGGTCCTATCCCGCGGGTTCCGCGATACCCACGCCGAACTGTCGTCGCTCGCCGCTATTGGGTGTGCGCTCAGCCACCTGCACATCTGGGTCGACATCCTGGACGACCCAGGCTCCCCGGCAAGCCAGCGATACTTGGTGATGGAGGACGACGCGAGCTTGCCCAGGCTCCTGCTGGCCCCCCTAAACAAGGCGCTTCAGGGCATACCGGCCGACTGGGACATCCTGCTGCTGGGCTGCCGCACCCCCCAGCTCAGCATGGCCACGACGTACCCGACGTATGTGGACATACGGCTATTCCAGGGCACACACGCGTACCTGATCACACGGGCAGCGATACGGAAGATATTCGAGAATGGTGCCCTGCCCATAAGGGTGCAGATAGACGCCTACCTGAGTGTCCTGGCGCAGGCCAAGAAGCTCAAGATCTATACGGTGCCGAAGCAGCTTGTCGGCGTGATAAAGCGCTGGGGTTCCAGCATCCAGCTCGACCATGACTTCGAGCGCTCGCAAGCCAAGCTGACGTACGACTACCCGTTCGAGATGGTGCCCGCGTGGACGGCTGTGGAGTCCCTACAGATGCTCCGCGTCCTCCGGTCGCGGTGCGAGTTTAACCGCTTGCGATAGGAGACACGGCCAACAGACACGGCCCCGCAACCAGGGTGGCACTCGAATTACGAAACAACTCCGTGCTCTGCTGACCGAGTTCGCGCCTAACAAACGCTTGCAGGCAACGGCCTGCACCTCCGCTGCGCTCCGCCTTCCGGGCGCGCATGAAGCCCACCGTTAGGCGGTCACGCCTGTCAACGTGGGGTGCAGGTAACTCTCTCACTCCAGGCAGGACGGTCAGGTCACAAGGTCCACGGACGGCGACGGCAGAAGCGGGAGCCTATCACCACGAGCCGCGTGGCGATGGAGAGAGGGAGTTGGCTCCACCACCTCACGAAGTGTGCAATCCATCTACCTCAGGCATGACGATCAGCCTCACCGAGCCGACCTAACCGATTGTAGACTCGTACCTCTCACCTCGTCGGAGAGAAGAGCACTTGGAACGCGTGTGCCGCACCAGCCATTGCCCAGGGAGAATCGAAGCGCTACTATTGTAGCCAGGAGGGCAGACAATGACTTTCATAACTGTAAGAGAGCTGCATGATCGTACCTCGGAGATTCTCAGAGCGGCTGCGGCCGAGAAGACCGTGTTCGTCACCCGCAACGGCAAGCCCGTCGCTGCAATACGGGGACTGACCGAGGAGGACCTCGAGGATCTGGTGATGCTCCACGACCCGACGTTCAGGAAAGGTTTGGACGAAGCCTTCGCCGACCTCGAGGCAGGACGCGTGGTCTCTTTGGATGACGCAATCGCCATGACTGAGGCTCAGGGTGAGGGTACGGCTAACGGCTAGAGCTCAGAAGGATCTCCGGCCACTGCCGGCGAGGCATCGACTGCTGATTCTCCAAGCGTCGAAACAGATGGAAGGATCCCCACTGTCGAAGGCAGCGGGACTCAGGCGACTGGAAGGGGTCTCGGGTCGGCATTTCTACCGGCTGCGGGTCGGCTCCTACCGGGTACTGTGCACAAGGGAGGAAGATGTGCTCACCGTGCTGCGCGCAGTCAGCCGGCAGGATCTGCAAGAGGCCATCAGACGGATCACTGGGAGCTAGGGTAATCCCGTAGCGCCATGGGAAGCCAGCACTCAGGGCAAGGCTGATAGCTGGATCTTTGGCGGGCGTGGTCACCAATGCCGTAGTTTGGAGACACTTCACTTGAGGACACACGCCTGGTCGAG
>JAWOCQ010000085.1:0-25942 GCA_046483725.1 Candidatus Bipolaricaulota bacterium | reverse complement strand
CGACTGACAGTTGCGATCCCCGTATCCGAAGGGTACAAAATTCCGGAATGAAGATCGCCATCGACGGACCGGCCGCTTCGGGAAAGACCACGCTGGCTAGAGGCTTAGCGGAGAGCTTGGGGTTCCTGTTCGTGCCCACAGGGGCCATGTACCGGGCCGCGGCCCTGGCCCGCCTGCGCGGGCTTGAGTTGGAGTCCGCGGAGCTAAACGTGTACCGTGGCGGGCGCATACATTTGCAGCAAGAGGACGTCACCGACCGTCTTAGCAGCCCCGAGCTGGACAAGATGTCTTCCCGGGTGGCGGTGGACCCACAGGTGCGTGCACACTTGGTCGCCCGGCAGCGGGCTATCGCTGAGACCACCGATGTGGTGATGGAGGGGCGGGATATCGGTACCGTAGTCCTGCCCGATGCGGAGGTGAAGTTCTACTTGTGGGCCGAGCCCGGGGAGAGGGCGCTGCGCAGACAGCGTGAGCAAGGGGGAACGCAGGAGGAGGTGCTGGCGGCGATCATGCAGCGCGATGAGCGCGACACCACCCGCGCCGCCTCTCCGCTACGTCCCGCAGGGGACGCTCACGTGCTTGACAACACCGGACTGACCCCAGAGCAGTCTTTGGCTGCAGCCCTCCGGGTTGTGGAGGAGCACCGTGCGCGTGAGACTGGCTGAGTTTCTGCGGAGCATCTTCTACGGGGCCTTGGTGGTGATCCTCACCCCGCTTGTGTGGTCCCTTTTCCGGATAACCGTGCAGGGAAGGAAGAACCTACGGGTGCGGGGGATCGTCGTTGCTCGGCATCGCTCCTACTGGGATATCCTTATTCTAGGCATTGCGTGCGGCCCGTTTCGCAGGTTGAACTTCCTGGCCCGTAGGACACTCCTCCGCCACCCCCTGTTCGCGCCCATCGTGTGGGCCCTGGCTACTGTAATCGACCGTGACGACTTCAGGCGCCAGGATTTCCGTAGAGCTCTTCAGTCAGCCGACCGGGCTCGCCTGTTGGGCGTGTTCCCCGAGGGGACAACCCGGGCGGGCACGGCTCCCAAGTCGGGGGCCCTCCGGTTCGCCGACCGCCTGAATCGTGCGCTCATCCCCGTCAACATTGTGGCTCACGGACCTTATCCGCCTCGCTATCCATTCCACTTCCCCCGAATCGAGGTGCGAATCGGCACGCCACTTGGTATCGATGAGCTTACGCAGGGCCTTCCCCAGGGGCTCAACCGCTCCGAGCGCTATCGCCTACTGGCGGAGCGCCTTATGGGCCACGTGGACTCCGTGTAAACGACCGCCGGTGCCGCAGGTCCACGAAATACCCTGCATCCCTGCTACTGAACGTTCGCTGCGTGCCCCGCAGGCCAGTGGCCAAAGACACCTGCCTGCGGATCCCGTTAGGTAGTTGAGCGCAATGGTTCACGCGGATATAGTGGGCCCAGTAACTCGCCGGGGTTCGCAATACCTAAGGAAGCAGCGGGCCCGATTCAGGGGAGACGCAACAAGGGGTGGTTAGAAATGGCGGATCGGATCAAGATGGAGGACGCCCTCGACGAGAGCGATGTTCGCTTATTCAGTCGGGGCGATACCGTCCAGGGCACCGTCGTGGAGATGACGGACAACGAGGTACTGGTGGACATCGGTTACAAATCCGAAGCACTCCTGCCGAAGTCCGAGCTAGCACCTCATCGCGACCAAGCCGAGCTGGGCGACGAACTGGAAGTCCTCGTCACGTATATCGACGAGGAGAACGGCTCCGTCTTCATATCCGAGCGACAGGCCTACTTCGCCAAGCGGTTCCGCGAACTGGAGAAGGCGTGCAAGGCGGAGACACCTGTCCGCGGCTCCGTCGTAGACGAAGTACGCGGTTCCGGCTACCACGTGAACCTCGGCGGCATAAAGGCCTTCCTTCCCGGTTCTCACCTGGGGAAGGGGATGCCCACCAAGCTGGAGCGGTTGAAGGGCAAAGAGCTTGATCTCAAGATCATCGAGTTCTCCCGACGCGATCGCAACATCGTCGTCTCCCGCAAGCAGTACCTGCGGGATCAAGAGCAGCAGCGCAAGCAAGAGCTGTTCGCCTCTCTGGAGGAGGGTGCAGTTATTCCCGGCAAAGTGAAGAGCGTCGTTGACTTCGGCGTGTTCGTCGACGTGGGGGGATTCGACGGTCTGGTACACCGAACCGAGATCTGCTGGAAGGACATCCCCGTACCTCCGCCGGACAAGTTCTATCCCGGGCAGGAGCTCGAGGTAATGGTTTTGGACGCTAACCCCGAGGAGGAGCGCATTTCGCTCTCAGTAAAGCGCCTGCGACCCGACCCTTGGGAGGGTATAGCCGAGCGCTATCCTGCAGGTGGCCGGGTCACCGGAAGGGTTGTCTCGGTCACGGACTTCGGCGCCTTCGTGGAGCTGGAAGAAGACGTCGAAGGGCTCGTGCACGTCTCCGAGCTGTCCTGGGGATTCCCCCGGCATCCGCGGGAGGTTGTCTCCGAGGGGGACGAGGTAGAAGTGGTAGTGCTTTCCGTGGAGGAGAAGCGCAGGCGGATCAGCCTTTCTCTCCGACGAGCCCAACCGGACCCATGGGAGGATGTGGAGCACCGCTATCCCCGGGGAGCCCTGGTGGAAGGCCGAGTCTCCAAGATCACCGACTTTGGAGCCTTTGTAGAGCTGGAAGAGGGCATCGAGGGGCTAGTTCACGTCTCCGAGCTCTCATGGCAGCGTGTGGTTCATCCGCAGGAGGTCCTGCAGGAAAATCAGTCGCTGCGGGCGATCGTCCTCAAGGTGGATCCGGAAGACCGCAGGATCAGTCTGTCCCTTAAAGCCCTGCAGCGCGACCCCTGGGAGGAGTTCCTCGAGCAGTACTCAGTGGGTTCCTTGGTCTCTGGCACGGTGACGCAGCTCAAGGACTTCGGCGCCTTCGTACGCATTACACCCGCAGTGGAGGGCCTGATTCATGTGTCGGAGATCTCCGAAGAGCGAATCGGCAGCCCCAGCGACGTACTGCAGCTGGAGCAAGAGATGACGGCCAAGATCATCGGCATCAACGAGGCCAAGCGGCAGGTGCGCTTGTCCCTCCGAAAACTGCATGCTGAAGAAACCGAGGAAAGCAACCACCGTTTCCTCTCGCAACAGCCCGGGAGGGAGATCATCACCCTGCGAGACCAGCTCCAGGATCTGCGGGGCTCCGACTCCGAGGACTCGCAGCTTTCCGAGACCTCAGAGGATGTTGGTGCCGTAGAGAGGATTGAACTCCCCGAGGAACCCGAGGAACCTGAGGAACCTGACGAACCTGAGGAACCTGAACTGACTGAAGAACCTGAACAACCCGAGGCGCCTGAAGAGCCTGAAGAATTCGAGGAACCCAAAGAACGCGAAGAACCGAGTGAACCCCAAGAACTCAGCGACCCTGAGGACGAGCCTGAGGACCCCGACCGCTAGTCTCCCAAGCGGTTACAGCAACGGCAATTTCCTTTGTGTGCGAGATAGAAACCGGGTAGTCATAACCTGCGTGATGGATGAACGGCACGCCTTCGCGCTTGACAACCTCGATCTTGCGCAAGGGCACAGGTACTCCCCACGCCTTGATAAATGCCTCCTTGGCCGCAAGTCGCGCCGCCAGACGCTGGTAACATAGGCGGGAAGACGCATATGCATAGTCAAGCTCCCGGGCTGTAAACAACCTGGCCAGGCCGCCACGGCCGAACCGCCAGGCCAGGCGCCTGATCCGGGCCACATCCACCAGGTCGATCCCTACGCGGGGCACCGTACGACGCGACACCGCTCCGCGGTGAGAACACTCTGGATCCGCTGGGCCGCAAGCTCAACCCGCTCGTTGACGACTAAGAAGTTAAAAGACGGTATATAGGTTATCTCCTCCTCGGCAATGGCCATCCGCTTATCCAGCTCCTCGCGAGACTCGGTTCCCCGGCCCCGCAGCCGCCGCGCAAGCTCCTCCCGGTCGGGGGGGACGAGGAACACCAGAACAACCGGGTAGACGAGCTCCGCCGCCCGAATGGCGAGCGCCCCCTTTACCTCCACGTTCAACAGCACGTCTTGGCCTGTGGCCAGCCGACTTTCGACCTCCGACCGAAGGGTTCCGTAACGCCTCCCGTGGTACTCCGCCCACTCCAAGAGCTCTCCCGAATCCGCCATCTGTTGGAAACCTTCCGACGACATGAAGTAGTAGTCGCGCCCATGAACCTCGTCGGGGCGGCGAGCGCGGGTCGTCGCTGATACCGAGAAAGAAAGGCCGGAATCACGCCGCAAGATTTCCTCGATGACCGAGGACTTCCCCGCCCCGGAAGGGCCCGCGACCACCAGAGCAATTCCCCGCCGGCCCTGCACTTCCCAACCACAAGGCAGAAACTCATTGCTCGGCTCGTGCATCGGGGCGACCACAGCTACTGCACGTTTCTGGCCTGCTCCCGGATGCGTTCGGCCACCACCCGGAGATCCAGCGCCACCCGGGAGAGTCCCTGCCCGCGGGCCTTGGCGCCCACAGTGCCTGCCTCGCGGGCCACCTCCTGCGCCAAGAACTCCAACTCCCGCCCCACCGACCCCTCCCCCTCCATCACTTCCCGCAAACGATCTACATGGGAGCGAAGGCGATCCATCTCCTCCTGCACATCCCCTCGCTCAGCCCACAGTGCCAGTTCCGTCTCTGACCGCCCGGGGTCCATCTCCACATCCATACGCTGTAGTCGCTCCCTCAGTTGCTCTTCCAAACCTTGCCTTTCCTCAGCGGCCAACTGGGCCGCCCTCTCCAGGAGCGGTCCCATGGCGTGCAGCTCACGCTGCAGCGCCTCCCCCAGACGTTTTCCCTCCGCCGCACGGGACTCATCCAGCTCCCGACTCGCTTGCTCCAACGCGTCCGCCAAAGGAGACCACAGGCTTTCCAGCTCGGGCTCCTCCTCTTCGAATACCCCAAGCCTGATCAGGTGGTCAATACGCGGCTGCTCCTCTGTCTCTATAACCGCCGCAAGCGCCTTCAGCCCCTCGCTATAGCGCCGAGCCGCCGCGAAGTTCAACCGCTTCGGGCGTGCCTCACCGTCCTTTTCCCAACGAACGGTAAGCTCCAACGCCCCCCGGGCGAAGCGGCCCCGCAACAGCTGCTCGCACCGCCGCGCCAGCTGGGGCAGGTTCCCCAGGCCCCGCACCCGGGTCTCCAGAAAACGGTGATTCACGCTGCGCAGCTCAACCTGCGTCGTGAAGCCATCCTCTTCGGCTACCCCTCGCCCATAGCCGGTCATGCTATGCAACATCGTCCACCTGCCTCAGCGCCACTGCCGCATAGCCCACAACCTGCTCCCAGATGCCGACCACGTCTCCCGAAGTCCGATAGGCCAGTCGTTGGGCACCGAACAGACCCAACCGCCGGGCCGCGCCAATCAGCACGGCGATCGCCCCCGGGCCGCAGATGGTGATCCGTTCCCGGGCCACAGCACTCAGGAAACCATCAAGGTCCAGATTAAGAATGTGCCCCAACGCCAGTCGGTCCCGTGCCTCGGCGGTCGACTGCGGCTCGTGGTGGGTGAAGTCGCTAGACGCGACCAGCAGCGCCCCCCGTCCCTCCACCGCCTTGGCCAGGGTTTCCCCGGCTCGTCGCGCAGGCTCAGCAGGCATAAACTGGGCCACTACCGGAACAATCGGCACCTCACCGAACAGGTAACGCAAAAAGGGCAGCTGCACCTCCACCGAGTGCTCCTGGGCAAACGGAAGGCCATCCCGCTCGGCCCCCCAGGCCAACACCAGGCGGTCGGCCAGCTCCCCGTCCACCGGAAGCGGACCCAGAGGTGTGTCCCACGCCTCCTCCGGGGCCACCGAAAGCGGTGCCCCCAACCCTGTGTGATTGGCCCCAATCAGCACTACCACCTCGGGACGCCCTTGCTCGTACACCTCTCGGTAGCCCAACGCGGCCACTTCCCCCGAGTAACGATACCCGGCGTGAGGTACTACCAAACCGAACGGGTATGAAAGCGAACGGCCACCCTCAGAGAGCTCGGAAAGCGCCTCCCCGAAACACCGCTCAACCTCCTCTCTCAGCCGAGCCGAGTCGGCAGGGTAGAATGTGCCCGCTGCACAGGTACGCCGAATGGTCATATTCTTGCATTGTAGCCAACTTGCGCCGGCGAGCCCAACACTTGAGCTGGAGCGCACAAGGGGCTACCATGAACCTGAACCTGGGAGATCGGCTAACGGTAGGCCAGCAGCCTCTGGAGCTGCCAGTGGAGGTTCGAATCCTCCTCTCCCAGCCAGCGTCGGAAACGATGAATTGGTCTGTAGTTCCAGCCTGTGTCATGCCTGGCGTTGTTTGGAGCAATCGTCAACGCTCCTAAGACTGCGCCAGTCACGCCGTGCCCTCCCCGTCGCCCACGAGAAACACGGGGCCTTCATGCTCCTTTCGACCCCCACAAACAATTTCGCAGTAGCTAGGGGACCACATTGTAGGATAGGGGCCATTGTATCCACGGATCGGGTAGCGCCCGGTTGCCTACTGGACGCTGTAGGGGTTCCCCGACGCTGCGCCACATGTACCGTCCTGACCCGGCGCAACGTCGGGGAACTCTTGCGGGCACTCAGCGGGGCGCGTGCCACTCCCCGCCCTCGTCCGTCTTGAGGAACTCGAGCTCGCTCGGGCACACAGCGCTGCGTTCGTTGGCGTCGGGCTCTCTCGGCCCGGGGATGGTGTTGCCCGCACCGCTGACGCTGCCCCTGAAGTAGAGGCCCACGTCAAAGCATGGCCGTTGGTAGAGCGAAACCCCGTACCTGCCGTTTGCTTGGATCGTGTTCCGCTCCAGGGTGGCATCGCAGTAGAAGGACAGGACGATTCCGTCCTCCCTGTTCTCGGCGATCTTGCTGTCCCTGATCGTCACGGTCGGCTGCAACCACAACATGATCCCGTGGGTGTTGTCGGTGATGTGGCCCTCGCTGATCGTCACCTGTGCCGAGTCCTTGATGAGCAGGCCATAGCCCTCGGCCTTCCGGCCGCCGGTGACCGTCAGATCCCGTATCTCTACCTGTGGTGACCTACCCTGCCCGTCGTTGGCGATCTCGATTACGGGGCGGTCGTGGGCCGCAGAGCGGATCACGGTCTCCCCGGCTCCCTGACCTCTGAGAATGACGTCCTTGTTGATGTACAGGTCCTCCTGCCATTCGCCCGGGCCCAAGCCAATCACGTCCCCAGCCTCGGCGCGGTCGATGGCGTCTTGGATGGACTCATCGGGGTCAAGCGTGATCAACTCGAACTCGGCCACGATCTCGTAGTCGTCGCGCATCTCCACCGTAGTGTTCTCGGAGTCGGGATCGGCGATGTACGCGATATCACCGGTCCAGCGGGTGAACCGGTACCCGCCGGTGGCTACGGCCCGTAGGGGCACCTCATGACCGTGCTCATAGTGGAACGTCCGTTCGCCGGGCAAGAACACTTCGCCGCCCGCCGTGCTGTCGAGCTCGAGCTCATATTCCTTCAGCTCGAACTCGGCCGTGATGGCGCAGTCGGCCACCATCTCGATCTCGGTCTCTTCCGAGTCGGGATCGACGATCGTCTCGATATCGCCGATCCAACCGACGAACTCGTAGCCCTCCTCGGCCTCAACCCACAGGTCCACCGTCGTGCCGTGCTCGTAGGTGAAGGTCCGCTCGCCGGGCTCGACACCCTTGCCGCCGGTGGTGGAGCGGACCGTGAGCTCGTACTCCTTTGGACTGAACTCGGCCGTGATGGTGTAGTTGTCCAGCATCTCGATCTCGGTGTCTTCCGAGTCGGGATGGGTGATCGTCTCGATATCGCCGGTCCAACCGACGAACTCGTAGCCCTCCTCGGCCTTAACCGACAGGGAAACCTCCTCCCCATAGTCGTAGCGGAACATCGGTTCATCGGGCGCGGTCACCTGTCCGCCCTCGGTACTTGTCACGTCCAGCTCGACGACCTTGCGTTCGAATTCCGCCGCGATCTCGTAATCATCCCGCATGGCGATGGTGGTGTCCTCGGCGCCCGTGTCGGCCACTTCCCCAATGTCCCCACCCCAGCGGACGAACACATATCCCGTGTCGGCTTCGGCCGATAGGGCCACCTCGTCGCCGTGCTCGTAGGTGAAGGTGCCCTCGCCTGGGTCACGCACTTCGCCGCCCTCTGTGCTCGCCAGTTCGAGCTCGCGGGGAACCGACGCAAACTCAGCGGTGATCGCGTAATTGCCGCGCATGTCTAGCGCGGTACGCGTGGCCTCCGGATCGGCGATCGTGTCGACGTCTCCACGCCAGCCGACGAACGCGTAGCCCTCATCGGCACTCACGCGGAGAGACACCCGCGTCGTGTGCTCGTATCTGTATACGCCCTCGCCGGGGACGGTGACCGTTCCGCCCTCCGTGCTTTCGACGTCGAGGTCGTACTCGGCTACAGCGAAGGCGGCCTTGATCTTGTAGTCCTCATGCATCTCGATGGTGGTCTCGTGAGCATCGGGATCGTCGATCGCTTCAATGTCCCCGCGCCAGCCGACAAACTGGTAACCCTCCTCGGCCGCAGCCTGCAGCGGGACCTGTTCACCCTCGTCGTAGGGAAACCGACCCTCTCCCGGCATGTCGACGCTGCCGCCGTCTGTGCTGGAGACGCGCAGTTCTAGCGGGTCGAAATCGAACTCGGCGGTGATTTCGTAGTCATCGTACATGGTGATGGTGGTCGCTTTTGCCCTGCGGTCCTCGATGGCATAGGTGTCGCCGGTCCAGCCCGCGAACCGGTACAGCGGCTCCGGCCTGACGGAGAGCTCGACTTCGGTGCCGTGGTTGTAGGTGAAGCTTGTCTCCCCCGGTTCGGTGACCTGACCGCCTTCTGTGCTTTCGATGGTGAGCGTATAAATGATGGACTCGAACTCGGCAAAGAGCACGTAATCGGTGCGCACCTCCTCGAGGACAAAAACGGCCTCGTCGTTCTTGAATTCCAGTTCATCGTACACGGAGCGTTTCTCATCGTTCACCGTGAGGCGCACGTCGGCGATGCGGTAGCCCTCGTTCGGCGTGATGGTGAACATCTTGTCCTCACCGTGTGCTACTTCCACCTCGCCTGCGGGCTCGGTCGTTCCGTGTCTGCCCGACGCGGCGGTGACCCTATAGATGATGCGCTCGAACACGGCTTCGATCTCGTAGTCGCTAAGCATGGTGATGGTCGTGTGCGAGGCGGCGGGATCCTCGATCTCCTCGACCTCGCCCGTCCAAGCAACGAACCGATAGCCTTCCTCGGCCTCCGCCACCAGGTCGACCACCGTGGCGTGCCGGTAGGAGAAGTAATCCTCCCCGGGCACGATTACGCTACCGCCGGACGTACTTCCTACCACCAGCCCGTGGGTTTCTCCCTGGCCCCCAGACCCGTTGTCGGCCGCCTCACACTGGACGGCTCCTCCTCCGGCCACCAGCACGATAAGTGCCAGTGCCCACACTGCAGCGCGCTTCCATTCACTGTACATAGCCGCACCTCCCGGCCTGCGTCACCGAATGTGGCAATGACTTCGGTGGGTCTCTATGTCGGCTTCCAAACCGCTTTTATGTGGCGTGATTGTCTACAGTGTAGTCTAGCGGGAGTCTTCCTGGCAAGTATTCCTACAGCATATGGATGTCTTGTTGCCTCCAGGCGGCAAAAGGGTAGACAGTGCAGCCGGGCCCCGTTATTCTAGAGCGGAATATTCCAAGGAGGAAGGGTGAAGGGATTCGACACGTCGCTCGGCTACGCAGTCCTCGGACTCCTTTTGTCCGGCCCTTGCCACGGGTACGCACTGCGCGAGCGGTTCACAAGCGCTCTCAGTCCGGTGTGGAAACTGGCCCAGAGTCAGCTTTACGCCACCCTGCACCGGTTGGAGAACGAAGGTTTGGTCACTTCTACCCGGCGCCACACCGAGGGTCGCCCGCCCCGCGTGGAGTATGCGGCCACTCCGGAGGGGACGAAGGCCGCCTTGGACTGGGCTCGGGCGCCCGTCCGCCGCGCCCGCCACATCCGGGTGGAATTCCCGGCCAAGCTGTACATCCTGAGGCGCAACGCCCCCCACGAAGTCCCCCATCTCCTCGCGGCACAGGAGGAGTTCCTCCGCCGGCTGCAGGGGAGGCTCGCGGGCCAACGAGCGCTGCCCAGCGACGACCCGGTGGTGGGCACGTTGAGCCTTGAGCTCCGCCGCCATCAAGTCCAAGCCCTACGGGCCTGGCTCGACCGATGCAGGCAGGCGCTGGAACCGGAGAAGGAAGGAGCCTGGGATGCACAGTAAGCGCAGCCGTACCCTAAGAGAGTTAACTCCACATACCAAACTGGCAATGCTGTTGTCAGCTGTCCTGGCACTCATGGCGGGGTCAGCCTGTACGGGTCCAGTGACGGTCGATCAAACTGGTGCGGAGGTAGAGCTCCGCGAGAGCCCAGGGCGAGTACTCAGTGCCTATGGTCCTGCTACCTATTTCGTGTACGCATTGGGTGAAGGGGACAGGATCGTCGCCGCCCGCTACGTCGCCCTCACCGATCCGGGCGGAGAGGTGGGCGCCCTTCATCAGCACATGGACCCGGAATTCGCCACCAAACTAATGCCCACAAGGCCCGAAACCGAGGAGATACTAGTGCACGAGCCCGACCTCGTTCTCACCAACCCCAACCGCAACAGAGGGATGGCTGACATATTGAGGGACCTAGGTGTTCCCGCCGCGGAATACGTGCCCGAATCGGTGGAGGGGGTCCTGGATGCCGTGGAGCTCACCGGGGAACTGCTCGGGCCGGAGGTCAAACCGCGGGCCGAAGCGCTGGTCACCGAGCTGGAGCATCATCTGGCCGAACTCGACCGGGCAGTCGGGGAACTATCCGCCGAGGAGCGTCCGCGCGTTTTGTTCGTGGGAACTACGCCCTTCCACGTCGCCAGCGGGGACATGCTGCAGACCGAACTCATCGCTCGTGCCGGAGGGCGCTCGGTGTCCGCAGAGTTGGGCGGCGGATGGCGCGAGATCTCCCTGGAGCAACTCACCACCTGGGATCCGGAGGTGATCGTCATCGCTCCCTACGGGAACGTCGGGCCCACGGATTTGCTCGACGATCCCCATTGGGCATGGATCGACGCTGTGCGTTCCGGCCGCGTGTACAAGATGCCCCGGATCGCCGCCCCGTGGGACGCACCGGTCCCCGACGCCGTGCTTGGAGCGCTGTGGTTAGCGCAGGTTTTCCACACGGACATGGCGCCCCTTGGCGTGGCCGATGAAGCCCGAGTTCTGTACGAGGAATACTACGGGATCTCACTTCCCGGCGAGGTCCTGGAGCGGCTGACGGTGCCGTGAGGAGCCAGACAGGATCATGCATCCTCCTCGCCGCCACCCCGGTGGCGATAGGCTTTGCCGCGTTGCTCATGGGTCGCCTGTGGCTCCCCCCCGGAGAAGTGCTCGGGGCCCTGCTCAGTCGGGGGGATGTACCCGACCTCACCCGGACCTTGGTCCTGGGCGTGCGCCTGCCGCGGGTGTTGGCCGCCGGCTGTGTGGGAGCCGGGCTTTCGGCGGCGGGGGCGGCGTTCCAAGGGATGTTCCGCAACCCACTAGTGGAGCCTCGCATCCTCGGGGCAAGCTCCGGTGCGGCGCTGGGGGCCGCTGCGGCCATGCTCGCCGGCTGGAGCACCCTCGCTGTGCAGGCGTCCGCTTTTGCCCTCGGCCTAGTCGCGGTTGCTGGTGCGTGGGTCCTGTCGCGGGGGTTTGGGGCCTCGGTATTGGTCCTGGTGATCGCCGGGATAGTGGTCGCCTCGGCCTTCGATGCGCTGCTGGGAATCCTGAAGTACGTGGCCGATCCCACAGACGCCCTTCCCGCAATCACCTATTGGCTCCTTGGAGGGCTGGGGACCGTCCGCTGGGCGCACCTGTGGCCTCTGCTGGGGGCCACTGGCGCGGGCACCCTCTTGCTGATCGCCTCCCGGTGGCGTCTGAACGTGCTCTCCTTGGACGAACTGGAGGCCGAGTCACTGGGGCTGCCCGTACGCAGATGGCGCCTGGCCGTTGTCGCAGCGGGCACTCTTCTCACTGCCGCCGCCGTCGCCGCCGCTGGAGTGATAGGGTGGATCGGACTTCTAGTCCCCCACGCGGCACGGGCGCTGGTGGGACCGGACCACGGACGGCTCCTTCCTGCTTCCTTGGCCATAGGCGCGGCCCTTCTGATCCTGCTGGACACCGTGGCCCGCACAGCGCTGCCCGCGGAAATACCCTTGGGCATTTTGACCGGTCTTGTGGGCATTCCGGCCTTCGTGTTCCTGTTTCTACGCACCATCCACACCCGGGGGGGGTGGCGATGAGCCTGCAGGCAAGCGACGTGTGGTTCTCCTACAACGAAGGCAGCCCCGTGCTGCGCGGCGTCGACGTGGAGTTGCACGCCGGGGAACTTCTGTTCTTGCTCGGGGCCAACGGCGCAGGCAAGAGCACCCTCCTGCGCTGCCTGGCGGGCCTGCTCCTCCCGGACAAGGGTCGCGTCTGCCTGGAGGAGCGCGAACTGCGAGCCTTGTCCTCCCGCCAGCGCGCGCAGTACCTCGCCCTCGTTCCCCAGTCTCACTCCCCTGTGTTCACCTACACCACTCGGGACATGGTGCTGATGGGGCGGTCCCCGCACCTCAAGCGGCTGGCCGGCCCCACTCGCCGCGACCGGGAGGTCACCGCTTGGGCGTTGCAGGCAGTGGGCCTGGAGGAGTTGGCCGACAGACCGTATACCGCACTGTGCGGAGGTGAGCAGCGACTGGCGCTCATCGCCCGCGGGCTGGCCCAGGGCGCGCAGGTACTACTAATGGACGAGCCCGACGCGAACCTAGATCCGGCTCATCAGCATAGGGTGTTGGAGCTGGCAGACGCTCTGGCTGCCGAAGGCCTAGCGGTCGCAGTCACCTCTCACAACCCCAACAACGCGCTGGCCTATAGCCACCGCGCAGGATTGCTTTGCGACGGGGTTCTCAGTTGTGGCCCCCCACAAACGGTGCTGAACACCACCGCGCTCGAGCAAGCCTACGGAGTAACCTTTGCCGCTTTGTCCGGCGTCAACGGACAAATGGCAGTCCTCCCCACCACCGAGCTGGACGCCCCCAAAGCCTAACCCCGCCCACTACAGCCCCCACCCCACAAGCCACAAGCCGTGCACTACCCACAAACCAACGAACCCGGACAACCGGCACATCGCTCGTGCCATTGGGGACAGACCCTGCAATCCGATCCACACGGGGCTCGGTCAGCCGGCTCGTCCGGCAGCCGAAGCTCAAACCGCTGTGGATAGGCTGGTTCTTCAACAACGTATACCGCCGCCCTCGCCAGTCCCAGCGCCCCCCCAGGATCATTGGCAATTCCCGCCACCCACCAATCACGGTCCTCGGGCAGGTAGAACACCACCATCACTTGAGGTCCGAAGGCCGCCGAGAAATGCACGTACGGACAGTGGGAGAAAAGCACCGCAACCTGCTGAGCAACAGCGGGCGCCGGTGCTTCCCCAACCAGTATGCGGCAGCCCAGGCTCACGTCCCCGCCTCCCACCACTCCCGAAGCCTTTCGGCCACAGGCCCGTTCAGCGCGGCAGGCTCCGAGTCCGGCCGCAGTTGCGCCGACCATGATCGGAGGTCGAGGGACGCCGTAGCTGCAACGCAATGTGCCATCACAAAAGGAAAGTGGGCGGAGGAGGACTCGAACCCCCGACTTCTCGCACGTGAAGCGAGTGCTCTACCAACTGAGCTATCCGCCCTCGCATCTAATCATAGCCACCCCGCACCTCGCCCACAAACCCCCGGGAGCTCTAATCCTCCTCCATGGAGTCCATAGTGACCGCCAACGACTCCCCTTGGCGCCGCCGGGTGATCTCCACCAATCCCAGCTGAGTGATGTCTATGAAATCGGCGGGGACCCGGTCCTTCGCCAATTCCTCCTGCAGCGTATCCACCACCTTCTGTTCATTGCCAGGGGAGGCCATATCCACATAGTCAACCACGATGATGCCCGAGATCCGGCGAAGCCTGAGAAGCCGCGGGATCTCCCGGGACGCCTCCAGGTTTGTATTGATGATTGCGGCTTCCTGATTGCGGTGCCGCACATTTGAGCCGGTGTTGACGTCGATTGCGGTCAGGGCCTCCGTTTCATCGATGCTCAGGAACCCCCCTCCTTTGAGCGGAACTTTTCTTTGCAGGGCTTCCCGCAGCTGACGCTCCACCTCATAGCGAACAAACAGGGACATAGGCCCTTTGTACAGCGACACCTTCTCCTTTAGCTGCTCCAGGTGGAGATAACGCATAAACTCCACAATCTCCCTGTATTCACGCTCATCATCGACAAGCACTGTGTTTACCTCTTGGGTGAACCTATCGCGAATCAGGCTGCGCACCACATCCATGCCCTCATAGACAAGCCGTGGGCCCTCCACCGTCTCGGCCTCCTGCTCGATACCCTTCCACGTGCCCACGAGAAACCGAAAATCTCTCTCCAGGTCCTCCCTGGAGGCCCCCCTGGCAGCCGTGCGGGCGATCAGGCCTTCCCCTTTACCTTTCAGCTCATTGGCCACCTGCCGCAGGCGCCTTACTTCCTTAGAATCTCCTACCCGCCTGGACACGGCCGTCCGGTCCTCGTTAGGCAGGAATACCCAATAGCGACCGGGCAAGCTCACCTTGGTGGTACCCTGCGGGTTCTTCTTACCCATTGCCTCCCGACGGACCTGGATGATGACGTTGTCCCCCGCCCGCAGGACCTTTTGAATAGGGCTGCGGCCGCCCCGGCGCCCGCCGCGGTGAGCTTGCAGCGCAGGGCTGATCTCGTTTTGCGACAAAAACAGGGCTTGGCCCTCCCCCACATCCACAAACGCCGCTCCCATACCGGGCAGAACTGTCTCCACCCTGCCCTTGTAGATGCTCCCTGTCACGACACGTTTCCCGGGCAGGTCGAAGTACACCTCCACCAGCCGGCCTTCTTCCGTCAACGCGACCCGCTTACGCACTCCCGCCGGCCCGCGTTGGACTGTTACCAGAATCAGGTTTCCCTTACTCGTTCTACCCTCCTTTCATCCGTGACCTGCTGCAAAAGCTCGGCCACGGTCCGGCCCAACGCCGGGTGGACAAAATCCGGTGCCAGCTCGGCCAGGGGAGCCAGCACAAAACGGCGTTCGGCCAGTCGAGGGTGGGGAACCTGAAGGTGGCACTCCTGAATCACCTCATGCCCATACAGCAGGATGTCCACATCAATCTCCCTCCGTCCCCACCTCTCACGAGCCACACGTCCCAGGGCCCGTTCCACTTCCTGACAGGTCTCCAATAGCTCATGCGGGGCCAGCTGTGTTTCCACACGCAGCACCTGGTTGAGAAAGTCAGGCTGCTCGCGCTTGCCCCAAGGCTCAGTGTGGTAAAGCGAAGAACTGCCACTAATCACCAGCCCACGCGACGAAAGCTCCTCCCCAGCCCGAGACAAGCGCCCCCGAACACAGCCGACGTTTCCCCCCAGGCCAAGGTACGCTTCAACCATCCCGCCTCCGCACCACCACAGCCCCCGTGGCCGCCACCGGGGCGCCCACAGGCGGACTGGGTTTACTGACCGCCACCTGTACGCTGACCAGCCTAGGGAACGTCTCCAGGAGGGTCCCAGCCAATCTCCCGGCCACATCCTCCAACAAGCGGTGTTCTTCCCCGCAAAGACCCTGAGCTACACTGACTGCTTCGTCGAGGTCTACAGTTCCGGAGAGCTCCCCTGACCCGTCGTAGGCCACATCCAATGTCAGGTCAACCAGGACGGCCCGGGGCAGCGCGCGCTCCTGGCTGGTCCAACCCACGCGCAGTACCAGCGGCAGGCCCTCGACTACCAGTCGAGTGAGTGAGGAAGCCACACCTCCCACATCACCGCCGGGAGTCCCGGCGGCAGGTCCGGGTGAGACACCCTCGAACCCACGCCCGTTGCACGCGCGGGCCCTTAGCATATCGCTACCCCCTCCGCCGCCCGCCCGGGCAAGCGAGGCCCTAGCTCTCCAGGGACTCCCTTGCCAAAGCGGCCAGTTCCTCGAACGCCTTCGGGTCGCGGACAGCCAGGTCAGCGAGCATCTTTCGGTTCACAGTCACCTCCGCCTTGCGGAGCCCCCCCATGAACTTGGAATACGACAGCCCATGGCTCCGAGCGGCAGCGCCAACCCGCACCGTCCACAATCTCCGCATATCCCGTTTACGCAGCCGGCGGGCCTGATACTGGTGCACCAGGGCTTTGATCACCGACTGCTTCGCAATGCGATAGCAGTTCTTGCGCTTTCCCTTGTAACCCTTCGACTGCGCCAGCACCTTTCTGCGGCGCCTGCTGTGCTTCATACCACCTGGCACACGCATCTCGTCCTCCTCAGCTGGAAAGCAGCTCTCGCACCCGCCGCAAGTCACTTCGCGCCACTTCCTTCTCCCGGCGCGCCTGGCGCCGGTATTGCG
Source organism: Candidatus Bipolaricaulota bacterium (assembly GCA_046483725.1). GTDB lineage: Bacteria > Bipolaricaulota > Bipolaricaulia > Bipolaricaulales > Bipolaricaulaceae > T3SED10-47. Next base: position 9,563 of record JAWOCQ010000085.1, on the reverse strand, counting down.
AACGCTTCTTGTTCAGCTTGTGCACATAGCCTGCCCTGCGGTGAAATACCCGACCGCTGGGCTTCACCTTGAATCGCTTAGCCGCTGCCTTGTGTGTCTTTCCCTTCATCCTTGCCTCCCTTTCGGGGCAGAGGCGTCAGCAGCATCTGCAGCGTTCTTCCTTTGCTGACCGCCTCCTGGTCGACCTTGGCGATGTCCTGCGTCTCCTCCACCACCCGGCGGAGCATCTCCCGCCCCTTGTCCGAGTGGATAATCTGACGCCCCTTGAAGAATATGGTCACGCGCACCTTGTCCCCGCTGTTTAAGAACTGCCGGATACGGGAGAGCTTGGTCTTGAAGTCGTGCTCACCGGTCTGGATGGTGAACTTCATCTCCTTGAGACGCGCGGACTTGCGCTGTTTCTTCTCCCGCTTCTCCAGTTGATACTGATACTTCCCGTAGTCCACCACCTTGCAGACTGCCGGGTTCGCCTCCGGTGCGATCTCAACCAGGTCTACACCTCGCTCCTGGGCGATTGCCAAGGCCTGTTCGATAGGCGTTACGCCCACCTTCCGTCCATCGGCATCGATCAGCAGTACTTCCCGCGCTCGGATCTCTTCGTTGACACGATACGAATGCCTTATTACCACCAACCTCCTTCGCTTTGTATTTTATCCAACGCGACCCGCCTGAGCCACGCCGTACAGCCCACGTTCCCGGATGAAGGCGTCCACCGCCGCCGGAACAAGACCCTCCGGTGACTCTCCATCCCGATACTTCTCCCTAATTTCACGCGACGAGACCCTCACCTCATCCATCTGCAAAAAGTATAGCTCAGCTTTGTCAAAAGGCGGCTGCCGGAACGCCTCCGGCGCGATCCCCTCCCGCGGCGCTACGATAAATGGACAACTTGCAACCAAAGTATCGTAATCCTTCCATTCATCGATCTTGTGGAATATATCCGCTCCCACCAAATATGCAATGCCCTGAGGGTAAACCTTGTTCAAGGCCCCTACTGTGTACACCGTGTACGCGGGTCCATCCATCTCCAGCTCAATGCGGGACACGGTGAACTCGGGGCAGTCCGCCACCGCCCGCCGGACCATTTCGTACCGCAACTCGCCTGAAATCCCTCCCACCACAGGCTTGTGGGGCGGCCGTCCCGTAGGCACGAACACCACTTGCGAGAGGCCGAACTGGCGCAGCGCTTCCCGGGCCACTTCCAGGTGTCCAACGTGGATGGGGTTGAACGTCCCCCCAAACACACCTACCTTACCGTTCAAACTCAAGCTCCACACCCCCGATCCGTACTATGTCGCCATCCTTCATGCCGCTTCGGCGCAAGGCAGCCATCACTCCCATGCGGGCCAGACGCTCCTGCAGGTAGGAGAGTCCATCGGGCGCGGAGAGGTCAAGCCGTCTCACCAGCCGCTCCACCGACTCTCCCCACACTTCCAGTACCTCATCCCGCTCCTCCACCCAGAACGCCGGGCCCTCCGGCGTAAGCTTCCATGTCTTGCTTCGCTCTGCCGCCGGCTCAGCCTTCTCCCCTTGCTGCCCCTCCAGGCACTCGGCAAGCAAGCCCAATACCGTCTGCACTCCCTGACCGGTGAGTGCGGAGATCGGGTGAACTTCCACCCCTTCACCGCCAAAACGCTCTACCAGCTTCCGCACCTCATCCTCGCCGAGAAGGTCCATCTTGTTTCCGGCCACCACCTCGGGCCTGCCCTTCAGCCCCTCCCAAGCATCGAGCTCCTGCCGGATGGTTCGGTAGTCGGCAAGCGGATCACGGTCCTCTACGCCAGCCAGGTCCACCAAGTGCAGCAGAACCTTGGCTCTGGTAGCGTGCCGTAGAAACCGATCCCCTAGACCTCGCCCTCGATGGGCTCCCTCAATGAGGCCTGGTAGATCCGCCACCACAAACGAAACCTCGCCAGTCGCCACCGTTCCCAGGCTTGGCTGCACCGTGGTAAACGGGTAGGCGGCGACCTTCGGCCGCACCCGCGAAATGCGGGACACCAACGAAGACTTGCCGGCATTGGGGAATCCCACCACACCCACATCCGCCAGCATCCTTAGTTCAAGGCTGAGCCAACGCTCTTCCCCCGGCTCGCCTAGCTCGCGGACCTTGGGAGCCTGCCGGGTGGAGGTTGTGAATGACCGATTGCCCCGTCCGCCACGCCCTCCCCGGGCGGCAACGAATTCGTCATCCTCCCGAGCGAGGTCGGCGAGCAACTCCTGAGTGTGAAGGTCACGCACCAGAGTGCCTACAGGCACACCAACCTCCAGGTTAGCACCTCGTGCGCCACGCCTGTTGTTGGGCCCCCCGGGCGTACCCTTCTGGGCTTTGTGGTGAATCTGGTTTTGAAAGTGAAGGAGGGTGTTCATGGACCGGGTGGGGCGTAAGATCACCGAGCCTCCGTCACCCCCGTCACCGCCATCCGGGGTACCCCGCGGCGTCCGACGAGTACGATGGAAGCTGATCAGCCCGTCGCCACCCTTTCCTGCAGATACATGGATCCTGGCCTCGTCCAACTACGCATCAGGAGGAAGCACTCCTCCTATCCCTCCGCGATCACGTTTACGTATCTCCGGCGTGTCCCAGCAAACTCCACCACGCCTTCCTGAGTGGCAAAGATGGTGAAGTCCCTGCCGACACCCACGCCTCTTCCGGGGTGAAAACGAGTGCCCCGCTGCCGTACGATCACACAGCCAGGCCATACCCTCTGCCCACCGAACCGCTTTATGCCTAAACGCTGGCCCGCCGTGTCGTGAATATTCTGGGTTGAACCTTGGCTGCTCTTATGGGCCATCCTGGCTCACCTCCTTCACACCTTAACGTCCATAGAAGCATCACGCAGCTCCAGGCTCTCCGGTCGCTGCTGCTTCAACGTGCGCAATCCCCGCAGGACCACCTCGAGCACCGCGTCGATCTCCCTATCCAAGAACAAGTCCGAGCGGTCAATCACCATCTGCCGGCCGCCGCTTTCCACCTTGACCCCAGGGGCCAGGTGGAGGTACTCACGCAGGGTGAGGAGGGAGGCGTCCACCAAAACACTGGCGGCCAGACCCTCCGCGGTTTCCTCCCCCCCATGCACGGTGATGGCCTGGATCCGACCGTCACTGTCCCGCTCGATCGTCACATCCACCATCGCCTCATCCCTTCTCAATGTTTACCACACGCGTACGCATGTACGGCTGACGATAACCCTTTTTCCTACGGTACCCCTTCTTGGGCTTAAAGCGCTGAACCACGACTTTCGGTCCGCGCCCGACCGATTCTACCACCCCAACCACCTTGGCGGAGGTAACAACCGGCCGTCCCACCTCCATCGCCTCACCGTTACGTACCAAGAGCACTCGATCGAACGTGATCTCATCACCCTCCCGGTGCCCGCGTACCAGTTCGTGGACCACGTCCATGCCCGGCTCCACATAATACTGTTTGCCGCAAACCTCAATGACAGCGTACATTCCGGCCTCCTTGCGTTCCTGTGGATTAGGACACGGCGATGTACATCCTAGCTGATCTTGGCGCCGGGATCCACCTGTCGTTCCGGCCCCACCAGGGCTAGGACATTGTTCGCCTCCGCCGCGAGCAACATACACTCCGATCGGATGCCCTTAATCGTTGCCGGTTTCAGGTTCACGACCACGGCAACCTGCTTGCCGACCAGTTCGTCACGGCTGTAGTGCTCCTTGATCCCCGCTACCGCCTGCAGCCTCCGGTCACCCACATCGATCTCCAACCTGTAGATCTTGTCCGCGCCGGGAACCTCTTCCGCCAACGCTATCTTGCCCACGCGCAGATCCAACCGCTTGAATTCCTCGATATCCACTAGTCCTTCTTCCTTCATCATGCGATACCTCTCCTTCAGATCCTCCACGTCCACCCGGGCCACGAGCGGCTGAGGCTGTGACGCAAGCTCCGTCCCTGCCGCACTTCGAGTGGCGTCCTCATACAGCGGTCTCTCCAGCTTAAGAAGCCGGTAGACATCCCGAGAGAACATCGGGATAAACGGCTCCAGCAGGATGGCCAGCGCCTTGACCAAGTGCGCCGCGGAGGCCACGGCCACAGTGTCCCCTCCCCTCCAGGGGGCACGCCGCTGGAAGAACTCATTGCCCTGTACAGCCAACATCGCCACCTTGCGCAGTGCCCCGGCCACGGCGCCCGATTCCAAAACGCTCACCATTTCCTGCAGGGTTTCTTCTATCCCCTGCTCGACCTCGGGGTCCGTAGTCTCGTTGGGGATCACCCCATCGTGTTGACTCCACACAAACGACAGTACCCGGTGAACGAAATTGGCGATATTGTCCACCAAGATCCCATTAACTGCCTTATCGAATTCCTCCCAGGAGAAGCTACTGTCCCTTCCCTCGGGGCGGTTATACAGTAGATAGAAGCGCCAGTACACAGGGGGCAGAAGCTGTATGGCCTCGTCTGCGTAGATTCCCACGCCCCGCGACTTGGAGAACTGTTCTCCCCCAACCCAATTCAGGTACTCAGAGGCCGATATCTGGTCCGGCAGGTGGTAACCTCTCTCGGAGGCGATCAACTGGCCGGGGAAGACCACCGTATGAAATGGGATATTGTCCTTGCCCTGCGTATAGACCTGCCAGACTTCATCTCCGAACCAGTAGTCCTTCCATCTCTCGGGCTGCCCGGCGTTACTAAAGTGCTCGATGGTTGCTGACACGTATCCCAAGGCGGCCTCAGCCCAAACGTAGATCACCTTGCCTTCAGCACCGGGGAAAGGCGCCGGGATACCCCACTCAATGTCCCTGGTCACAGCCCGCGGCCGCAGGCCGTCATCAAGCATACGCCGCGTGAACTCGGCCACATTACCCCGGAAGCTCCTGCTGCGCACATATTCCTTGAGCTGTGGCTCCAAACGTGCCAAGTCCAAATACCAATGCCGAGTGCTCCGCCGCACGACATCCCGCGAACCACACCACGCGCACGCTGCATCCGACAACTCCTCCGGCTCCAATAGCCTCCCGCAAGCATCGCACTGGTTACCCTTGGCCGCCTGGTCCCCACACCGCGGACAGGTCCCGATGATGTACCGGTCGGCAAGGAACCTCTGGCACCCCTGGCAGTAAGCTCGTTCCTCCTCCTGGGAGATGATGTACCCAGCGGCGTCCATCTGCCGGTAGATCTCCGTGACAAACTCCAGGTGCACGGGCGATTCGGTGATAGTGTAGTTGTCGATGTCCACCTCGAACGCCTGCAGAAGCCTCACGATCTCCTCGTGCACACGCTGGGCCAGCTCCGCCGGGGTGGTCCCCTGTCGGGAGGCCTCGAAGTCGATATGCGTCCCGTGCGCATCCGTTCCCGACACGTGCAGCGCATCGAAGCCCCGCAACCGGTAGAAGCGCTTAAACACGCAGCCCGAGAGAAGGCACCCCACCAAGTTCCCCAGGTGCAGAATTCCCGACGCATACGGCCAAGCACTGCACACCAGCACGCGTTTTACGTTAGCGTCCACAACTCCTCCTCTTACGCGAAGCCAGATTATATGCGCCCGGTCAGAGCCGATCCAAGGAGCGCCTGGCACGCTCCCTGCGCGCCCGCTAGCATCAACTGGAGATGAAGGTTCTCGTGGTCAGCGACGCTGTCAGCCCCGTCGTGTACGAGGAGAAGGCCCACAAGCGTTTCGCCGAGGTGGAGATGGTGTTCTCCTGCGGCGATCTTCCCTACGACTACCTGGAGTTCATAGTCACTGCGTTGAACGTCCCCCTCCTCTACGTACACGGAAACCACGACCGCCCGCTCATGACGGACGGCTCCGATCTCGCAGCTCCCCGCGGCTGCGTGAACGTCCACCGCCGAGTGGTAGGGGCAAAAGGGCTACTGGTCGGTGGGCTGGAGGGAAGCCCCCGCTACCGCCCCGGAGCCCGCTTCCAGTACACTGACAGGGAGGTCCGACATAACATGCTCCGCATGACCCCAAGCCTTCTGGCCAACAAGATCCTCCGAGGCAGAGCGTTGGACGTTCTGCTCACCCACGCACCCCCCCGAGGAATTCACGACCACAGCGACCACGCGCACCAAGGCTTCCCCTCGCTGCTCGGCTTCTTGAAGCGCTTCAAGCCGCGCTACTTGATCCATGGACACACATACCCTCACCGCGGCTCGACTTCTCACTCGACGTACCTGGACACCCAGATCATCCAGGTGCAAGGCCACGCCGTAGTGGAGCTCGAACTATGGGATTCCGTCGAAGACTGAGCCGAGGCCTCTTCCACCGCATTCGCGGTCGGCGCCGCCCCAGGGCGCTCCTCCCCTTCCAGTGGGTCACCCGCCGCGTGCGCATCCTGGCCTGGAGGCAGCTGGGCATCCAGGAAGTGGACGTGGACAAGATCGTGGGCAGCGTCAACCGTTACCGCGACTTCGACCGTGCCTTCCTCCCTCGCCATGCGGACCGCGATCGTCTCCACCAACTCGACTCCGCCCTAGAAAGGTGGGAGGAACTACCACCCGTTAGCCTATACAAGGTCGGCGACGCCTACTTCGTGGAGGACGGGCACCATCGGCTGGCTGCCGCCCGAAAACGCGGCGCCCGCGTCGTGGACGCGGAAGTTGTCGAGTTCGTCCCCGACGTGCCGCTCAGCGCCGACGTGACGCCCGAGGCTATGGTGCGCAAGGCCGAATACTCAGCCTTCCTCAAGCAGACACGCCTGAACGAGCTGCGCCCCGACCAGTGCATCGAATTCAGCGAGCTGGGCAAGTACCGCATTCTCCTGGAGCACATCGACGTCCATCGCTACTTCCTCGGGCTGGAACAGGGCCGAGAGATCCCCTACGAGGAGGCCGTGGTCTCCTGGTACGATCGGGTCTATATGCCCCTGGTGGAGACCCTGAGGCGCGCCCGAGTGCTGCAGTCGTTTCCCGGTCGCACCGAAGCGGACCTGTACGTGTGGATCTCCGAGCACCTGTACTACCTGCGCCAGCGCGAGGGACCCGACGTCGACGCGGAACGAGCAGTGCAAGAGTTCGCCCGCAACTTCGGCATTAGCGGCCTGGCCAAGCTGTTCGAAAGCCTGCTTGAAACCCTGTGGGGCCCTCACTGAATCGCTCGCGCAACTGCCTTCATTGCCTACTCCACCCCGCATGCGCCACCCGACTCCACTGCACATATGCACTACTAGGAATCACAATGACAGAAAAAATCCAGGCGGCGTCCTACTCTCCCAAGCCGTTGCCAGCTCAGTACCATCGGCGCTGGAGGGCTTAACTTCCGGGTTCGGTATGGGACCGGGTGTTTCCCCTCCGCCATATGCCGCCTGGAATCTCCTATGGTCAACGTCGCCATCGATGGCGACGTTTCCTGTCAATGACCGCTACCTGGTCCTCGGCCATCGAAAAGCGAATAGAGCGTCCGCTACACAAGTCGATCGGGCGATTAGTACCGCTCGGCTGCACCCGTTACCGGGCTTACACCTGCGGCCTATCAATCTCCTAGTCTCGAAGTGCCCTGATAGGGAGGCCTAATCTTGGGGTCAGCTTCGAGCTTAGATGCCTTCAGCTCTTATCTGGTCCAGGCTTGGCTACCCAGCGATGCCCCGGGCGGGACAACTGGTGCACCATCGGCCTAGCCGCTCCGGTCCTCTCGTACTGAGAGCGGAACCCCTCAAGCCTCCTGCGCCCGCGGTAGATAGGGACCGACCTGTCTCACGACGGTCTGAACCCAGCTCATGAACCACTTTAACGGGAGAACAGCCCGACCCTTGGGACCTGGTGCAGCCCCAGGATGTGGTGAGCCGACATCGAGGTGCCGAACACCGCCGTCGATATGGACTCTCGGGCGGTACCAGCCTGTTATCCCCGGGGTAGCTTTTATCCGCTGATCACTGGCCCTTCCACAAAGCGCCAGTGGGTCACTAGGACCGGCTTTCGCCTCTGCTCGGCGGGTCTGCCTCGCAGTCAAGCCCCCTTTTGCCCTTGCACTCAACGGCTGATCGCTAACCAGCCTGAGGGGACCTTTGTACGCCTCCGTTACTCTTTAGGAGGCTGCCGCCCCAGCAAAACTGCCCGCCTAACGCTGTCCCAAGACCGCTGCTAACGATCTCCGGTTAGAGCCTCAGCAGCCGAAGGGTGGTATTCCAAGGTCGGCTCTGCCCGAGCTGGCGCCCGGGCTTCACAGCCTCCCACCTATCCTAGACAACGGATACCGAAACTCAACGCCAGGTTACAGTAAAGCTCCACGGGGTCTTTCTGTCCCACCGCGGGTCACGGGAATTCTCACCCGTGCTTCAATTTCACCGAGCCCCCTGTCAAGACAGCGCCCAAGTCGTTGGACCTTTCATGCGGGTCGGAACTTACCCGACGAGGAACTTCGCTCAGTTCTGTTACTTTCGGGCATGCGCCCTACTGACCTGCCCCTCGGACAGGCGGGCGAGGCTCTCACCTCGCCTCCCTCAGTCGCCTGAGGGCTCGGACTGTCTCTTCACCCTATTTGGGTGCCCGGCGTACAGTCTCTGAGGATTCTGAGGGAGTCAAGTCTTCGGAAAGCGGCTTGTTCATCGTAGCACGGAGTTCATCGAGACCATTCTCACTGAGATGTCTCCCGTCTGCGATCAGCTCAAGAGCCATCGCAAAACGCTCGAACTCCAGCGCTTTCGCTGTCCGAAGCGGGTTGCGTCTGAAGAAAGGCACTACCTTCGTCCGAAGATCTCTGAGCGAACGAACGCAGTACCTATACAGATCTTCCGAATGGTTATCGTATCGACGGTTGCGATATGTGGAGCCGCAACCCAGAGCGCGCTGAACAGTCTCCAACGCCTCGAGGCTCCGCGCTCCCTGAGTTACAACGAATTCAGGAAACACCTGCCATCCGGAGCTTGTCGTAGGGTTCCTGAAGATGCTTATCGAGAAGCACCCCTCCCCATCGACAAAACCGGCAACCCATCCTTCCACCCTCAGCCTTTCCTGCTGGTTGTCCGCACCCGACACGTTGTCACCTCCTCGAAGAGGTAGCGCGGGATACTCGGAGTTTCCAGCATATAGCCGAGTTTTACTAAGGCATGCATCGCTACCTTAGGACCGTTATAGTTACGGCCGGCCTTCACCGGGGCTTCGGTTCGGAGCTTGCACCCCTCCCCTTGACCTACCGGCAGTGGCCAGGTTTCAGCCCCTATACATCCCCTTTCGGGTTAGCAGGGACCTGTGTTTTTGGTAAACAGTCGCTTGGGCCGATTCTCTGCGGCCTGCCACGCCCCTAAGTCTCCCTAGGGACCCAGCAGGCACCCCTTTTCCCAAAGTTACGGGGTCACTTTGCCGAGTTCCTTGACAAGGGTTGGCTCGCCCACCTATGGATACTCTCCTCGCCTACCTGTGTTGGTTTGCGGTACGGACTCCGGAACTACTGGCTAGAGGCTTTTCTTGGCCGCTGAACCCTTCTCCCTTCGCCCCCGAAGGGGCTCGCCATCACACCTCGCCTGGCCGTCCCACCCCCGCCGCGAGGCGGAAGCAGGGCGGTTGCGAGGAGGCGGATTTGCCTACCTCCTCTGGCTTAGTGCTTGGACAGGCATAGCCGTAAGCCTGCGGAGACGGTCCTGCGGCGTCCCCCCTTCGCTCATAA
>JAWOCQ010000075.1:0-20224 GCA_046483725.1 Candidatus Bipolaricaulota bacterium | reverse complement strand
CCCCTCGCTCGTGGAAGTGGCACGCTCGCTCGGAGCAACCCGGCGTGAGGCCTTCACCAGCGTGGAGCTACCCTTGCTGCGACCGGGGCTCCTGGTGGCTGGAGCGCTAGCCTTCGCCCTCTCTTTGGGCGAGATGACAGCAGCGGCCATGCTCTCGCGCCCCGGGCTGAGCACGATCCCCTTGGCCATCTATCAGTTTCTCTCCGCCCGCCGGTTCGGAGCAGGATCGGCTATGGCCACCGTGCTCATGGTGGTCACGGCCTTGGCTATCGTGATCTGGGAGCGCCTGGGGCGCGTGGGCGAGGTGGGAGAGAAATGATCTTTCTGGAACTGGCCGGCCTTAGCAAGCGCTTCGGTTCGGTGGTCGCTGTGGACGACTTCAGCATCAGCGTAGAGCAAGGAGAGCTTGTCACCTTGATCGGCCCTTCGGGCTGCGGGAAGACGACCATCCTGCGGATCATCGCCGGCCTCGAGGCCACGGACGCTGGGCACGTCTTCCTGCGAGGCAAGGAGGTAACACATACCCCACCGGAGGCACGGACCGTGGGGCTTGTGTTCCAAAGCTATGCCTTGTTCCCCCACTTGTCGGTAGAGCGGAATGTCTCCTACGGCCTACGTGGCCTCCCGCGTCGTGAGCGCAGGCAACGAACCGCGGAGCTTCTGCACCTGGTGGGGCTGGAAGACTACGCGAGGCGGCGCCCCCACCAGCTCTCCCAAGGGCAGAAGCAACGGGTAGCCTTGGCCAGGGCACTGGCCCCACAGCCGGATGTTCTCCTTCTGGACGAGCCCCTGGCCGCGTTAGACGCTGCGCTGCGAATCAGCTTGCGGAGTGAACTCAACCATATGCTTCGTCAACTGGGGGTTACCACGCTGTATATCACCCACGACCAGGCAGAGGCCCTCGCTCTCGCCGACCGCTTGGCCGTCATGCACTCAGGGGCGCTAGAGCAGGCAGGCCCCCCACAACAGGTATACCTGTATCCGGAGACACCATTCGTGGCACGCTTCTTAGGCCGGGCCAACCTGTGGCCCGCAGAGGTAGAGGAGGTACACGACGGACAGGCGGTGGTGAAGGCCGGGGGGCAGACGTTCAACGCACCGGCGGGGTGGGCCCGCCCGGGCGACAGCGCATACCTCTTTTTCCGGCCGGAAGACGTACAATCCGACGGGAGCCTGGCCTTTCAAGTCGTGGAGGCGGAGTACCAGGGAGACAGGTGGGAGGTGCAGGCACGACGGCAGGGGTTGGAGGTGCTTGTCTACTTGCCCACCGAGGCCACACCAGGTGCGCAGCTCCACTTGTCTTTCCCGGCATCCCGCCTACAGCTCCTCCCAATTGAGGCTGCACGTTGACTTACGCGGGTATGCTGCTAGCATGAGCTCGGAGGTATATTATGAGAGTCCACAAGTGGTTGCTTTGCATAGGGCTGTTGTTGGGCGCCTTGGCAGCGCTGACTGCGTGCGGCGGCGGAAGCTTCGAGCTGGGGAGCCCTGCAGAGGAACCTGTGGTGGTACAAGGGGAGAGCACCGAAATTCAGCTCGAACTCGACCGCCACGGCGGCTTCACCGGAACGGTGGATCTCAGCGTGGAGGGTGTTCCCGAAGGGGTCGAGGCCACATTGGAGCCCGAATCGACAGACAACACGGAAAGCACCCTGCGCTTGGTAGCCGAGGATGATGCCCCGATTGGCAGCCATGCTGTAACCCTCCGTGGTCAAAGCGGGCGCCTCGACGAGGAGTTCACCTTCACACTACAGATCGACCCCCGGCCCGACTTCCAGGTCTTATTGGAGCAGCCCGAGATTCGCTTGGAACAGGGGGAGACTGCCCCGGTTTCGATTACGGTCGAACGGCAAGGAGGGTTTACCGACGAGGTGGATCTCGAGCTGGCAGAGGTCGCTGAAGGCCTAACCGCAGAGTTGGTCCCGGGCGAGGACGACACGGCGGTGCTTTACCTGGACACGGAAAGAGACACGCCTGCGGGGGATTACACAGCGCTGCTGGTCGGCCGCTCTGAGGAACGGGAGCGCAGCGCCGAACTCATTGTCACCGTAGAAGCTGTACCCGGGTTTGACCTGACCGCCGATCCGAGCAGCGTACAGCTCGAGCGAGATGGGGCTCAGGAGATCGCCGTACTGATAGAGCGGTGGGCGGGATTCGAGGCCCCAGTCCACCTGGAAGTCGTGGACGGATTGCCGGGCGGTGTACAGGCGACCCTCGAGCCAAGGCGGGTCGAGGGCAACACGAGCACCCTGACCCTGAGCGCCAGCGAAACGGCCCGCCTGGGGAGCTACACCCTAACCGTACGGGGCACGGCCGACGAACTGACCGAGGAGATCCCCATAGACATGATTGTCGTCCGTCGGACTGCCTCCTGAACCGGAGGGCAACGAGGGCTGACCAAACGGCGCTTTAGACTAGGCTGCCGGGATTTACGTCCAATTTCATCCCTCGGGGGAGCTCGGGCAGGGCTTGGCTTAGGCGATCCACGAGATCCTCCCCTCCTCGGATCAGCAGTTGCTGCCTGGCAAGGCCGCGCCTGGGAGGAACTTGAGCCGGGCCCAGTATCTCCAAACCGGCCGTGGACAACTGGCCGGCCAAAGCGTTAGCGCGGGAGGCGCCCCCTTTTCCTTCGACGGTGAGCTTGGCCAACCGGGAGAAGGGAGGATAGCGGAGGGCCTCGCGATAGCTAAGTTCCTCTCGATAAAATCCCTCATAGTCCTCGCTGATCGCGTGCCGCACGCTGTAGTGCTCCGGCTGGTCCGTCTGCACGATCACCTCCCCCGCCATCCGACCACGCCCCGCCCTCCCCACCGCGCCAGCCAACAGCTGGTACGCCCTTTCCCCTGCACGAAAGTCGGGCACCGAGAGCAGAGCGTCCACGTTCACCACGCCCACCAAGCTGATCCCCGGGAAGTCGAGGCCCTTGCTTACCATCTGACTGCCTACAAAGATCCTAATCCTGCCGGCAGCCACAGCGGCAAGCACATCCCCCCGCTTGGCTACCGTGTCCGAGTCCAGCCGTGCCACTTCCGCCCTTGGAAACAGTCGCCGTGCTTCCTGCTCCACCCGCTGGCTTCCGACACCAAACAGCCGGAATCTTCCGCCCCCACAGGCCTGGCAAATGGCGTCCCCTTGGGTGGCGCCACAAGCCGGGCAGCGGAACGTGCGATCCCGCAGGTGAAACACCATGGCCAGCTCGCATCCCGGACACCGTAGAGGAGTCCCACAACTGCGGCAGGAGGCCCCCGTGAAGTAGCCTAGACGACCGGACAACAGCAACACCTGGCCCCCGCGGCCCAGATGACGCTCCATCGCCTCCTGAAGCTCGAGCGAGAGCACGGCCTCCCCTGCAGGGACTGTTCGTACTTCCGGCCGGGCGCCCGCGACCCTCTCCGTGAGCCGAGCCAGGCCGATCTGTCCGCACTCGGCCCGGTAGTAGGTCTCCACCGAGGGGGCCGCCGCCCCTAAGAGGACGGCAGTTCCCTCGTATTGTGCGCGCAGTTGGGCCACCTCCCGTGCGTCGTAGTAGGGCGCCATTAACTCCTGCTTGTATTGCCCCTCCCCTTCCTCATCGAGGACGATCAGCCCCGGATGCCGCAAGGGGAGAAATGCGGCCGAGCGCGTCCCCACTACAAGCTCCGCCTCCCCCTTCAACGCCCTGCGCCACACCCGCCATCGCTCTCCGGGCGCCAGTTCGCCGAAGAAGTGGTCGGCCTGCGATCGCATCGTCGCGGCGGCCCGCGCCGACAGTTGGGGCAACAGGGTCACCTCCGGGGCAAGGAGCAAACCGCTACCCCCACGCCCCCGCGCTACGTCGAGAGCACGCAGGTAAACCTCCGTCTTTCCCACGCCGGCACGCCCCACCACCAGTACCACGCCACCTTGGCCAAGCGCATTTGTCGCCTGCTCTATGGCTTGTTCCTGCTCTTCGGTGAGCTCGGCCACCTCGTAGTCTTCCCTCAGGGGAAAGGAGAACTCGAACGCCTCCGGCCGCACCAACCCCTTCTCCGCCAAGCGGGCGATGGTGTCCGCCGACACACCTGCGCGGCGCATCACCTCACGCTTTTCCAAAGGCCCATCCTGCAACGCCCGCAGCGTGCGTGCCTGCGCCGGCGCACGGCGCTCCAGCTCCTCCAGTCGGGACGGCACCTCCTGGGGAGAGGTGTTCAACACCCAGCGGCGCCGGCGGGTACGAGCCGCCCCGGGAATCAGGCGTCCCAAGCAAAACCCCACCGGCAGCCTGTCTTGATCTGCGACTTGGGACAGCCACTGCAGCGCTTCGGGGGTAACCACCGGGCCCTCACTGGCCTCCACGGAAAGCAGCGGTCCCTCGTACGCCGACTCCCCGTTCACCTCCAGCACCACGCCCCTAACTCTACGCTTCCCCAACGGCACCCTTACCCGATGCCCCACCGCCACTTCAATTCCCGGCGGCACCTTGTAATCGAGCGCCTTCCCTCTGGGGATGGGCAGCGCTACGCGTGCGATCACTCGCCCTCCGCCTCGCGCCGGTTGAGGTAATGCACAACACCCCGAACGCATATCTCCAGCTCCGCCTGAGGAGCGTGCTCATTGTAGGGCCAGCTTTGCAGTTCCGGGTCTTCAAGCAGTGCTCTCACCGTGGCTTCTACGTCCCGGCCGGACCCTCGCCATACCCCCTCAACGCGCTCCACCCAGTCGGCCAAAACCTTGCGGTAGGACTGCAGGGCGCTCTGCGCTTCGCGGTTCGCGCCAAAATGGGTATACAGGATCATCTTCGGGTGCACGGTCTCCAAACGCTCAATAGTGGACAACCACGTTTGCAGGTCGAAGTTAGGCGGGGGCGTAGTGGGTAGGAGCATCCCCTTTCTCCAAGTGCCCGCAGCATCGCCCGTGAACAGCCAGCCGGCGCCCTCCTCGAAGTAGCACAGATGGTGAGGCGCGTGGCCGGGCGTGTCCACGGCTCGCAACCGCCTCTCTCCCAGGTCGAACACATCCCCATCGTCCGGGGTCACGATCCGCTCCGGCGGTATCGGCTCGGCAGTACCGTACTTGTCCGCCATATGCCCCGTGGCCTGCCGAACCGAAGCCAAGAGCTTCGTGGGGTCCTGCAGATACCTAGCCCCACGGGCGTGGACGACCACCCGGGCTCGGGGCATGTGTGAAAGCAGCGTCCCGGCGCCCCCGGCATGGTCCAGGTGTACGTGCGTGACAAAGATCCACGCGATCTCACCCGGCGACACCCCAGCGGCCTGCAACCCGGCAAGAACGTGCCCAACCTCCAGGGAAGTACCCGTCTCCACCAAGGCGGGGTCGTCGCCGGCAAGCAAGTACACCGACGCATACTGCGTGACGCCAAACTGCTCCACGTCCAGCATCCATAGGCCTTCGTCCACTCTCTGTATGTCTACCATGCGCCCCCCTCAGAGAAGCCAGCTCCAACCGAGCCACAACACCACTGACCCCACCGCACAACCGAGGAGCGCCACCGGCATCCCCGCCGCCAGCCAAGCACGTACCGCTATGGGCTTCCCATCCCTTTCGGCCACGCTGAGAATGGCCATGTTCGCCGCCGTGCCCAAGGGCGTGCCGTTGGCTCCAAAGCCAATGCCCCAGACCAACGCCCACCACAGGGGCCCCATAGGCACCCCCAGTGTGCCGAGTCCACGCACAATTGCGATCAAGATGATGGTCGCAGGAATGGCGCTTATCGACCAACACAGGAGGCACCCCAACCACAGGAGCACCACGGCCAGGGCCACGGGGTGAGCGGCAAGAGCGTTAACCGACTGGGCGAGCAAGGCAAACGCGCCGCTTGCCTCCAGTCCTCCCACCACTATGAACAGCCCCGCTAAGAAAATGAGCATCTCCCACTCCACGCCTTCCAGGAATTCGTGAACCGTCGGACGCAAAACAAGCCCTGCCACCGCTGCGCCCACCAACGCCACCAGCCCCGGGCTCAGCCCCAGATATTGGTGAGTAACGAACAACAAGACTACCAGGCCCAGTACTCCCAGCAGCTCCCCGGTGCGCCGCTTATCGGCCAGGGCAGCCCGGGGGTCCATGGCCACCAGCGTCTCCACGTTGCGCGTCGTGACGCCCAGCTCACGCCGAAAGCGAAACAACAGAAAACCCAGAGTCGAAAAGAGCAACGCCAGAGATATGGGCGCAGAGCGTGTCAAGAAATCATTGAAACCAAAACCGGCGGACGAACCGATGATCATGTTGGGGGGATCCCCGACCAACGTTGCTACACCTCCGGTGTTCGCCGACAGGACGGTTGCCAATAGGAAAGGTAACGCCGGAACACCCAACAACTCCGCTATGGAAAGCGTCACAGGCGCCAACGTGATCACGGTGGTCAGATTGTCCAGGAACATCGACAGCACAGCCCCTGCCGTGCCGAGCGACAGTAGCAGTACCCAAGGCTTCCCCCGGGCCAGCTTGGCCGCCCCCACCGCCACGAACTGGAAGAACCCGGTGCGCCGGAGAAGCCCAACGATGGCCATCATCCCGAAAAGAAGCCACATGGTGTCGACATCCACGTGCTCCAAGGCCTCGTCCACCGGGAAGAATCCCATCAGAGTGCCCACCACCATCATGGCCACCGCCCCCGCCAAGGCCGCCTCCGTACGGTGCACCCGCCCGGAGAAGATCAGCGTGTAGGTGACCACGAATATCCCCGAAGCGATCAGAAGTGTAAGCCAGTCCACGTCTCCCTCCCCCCAGCTGAGCCCGCAGCACAGACCGGGTCACGCTCAACGACGGCAGTCAGGGTCCGCCAACACCGCCTCGGCTTGCTTCAGTAGTTCTCGCTGCTCGGCGTGGGTCAACCGCGTCAGCGCCTCCTCATAGGGCAGCCAGGTGATAGCTTGGATCTCCCTGGGCAGCGCTTCTCCGGGTTCGTCCGTGCGAGCTAGGAACAAGACCACCTTCTTGTCCACGGTGTTTCCGGCGCGGAGGAAACTGTAGCGCAGGAGCTCCTCGAAACCAGGCACCGGTTCCAGATGGGTGATACCCACCTCCTCTGCAACCTCACGCCGGGCGGCCGCTTGAGGAGCCTCCCCCGGCTCAACCCTGCCCTTGGGGAACCCCCATGCCCCACCGCCCCTGTTTTTTACGATCAGGTACTCACGCCGCCCATGGACATCACGGTACAGGATGAACCCGGCGGCCCGCTCGGTGATCATGCTCCTTGATTATAGGATATCAAGCTCGCGCTCCTGCCCATCGTAGGCCTTTGGAGACAGAGCCAGGCACTGGAACTCCCGCCACAGCACCTTGAACGACTCCGGAATCCCCGGCTTAGGGAAGTCCTCCCCCCGGAGGATCGCCTTATACAGCTGCACTCTTCCCTTCGCATCATCGCTCTTTACTGTAAGCATCTCCTGAAGCAACGCCGACGCCCCATAGGCCTCCAGCGCCCAGACCTCCATCTCACCCAGTCGTTGGCCTCCGGACTGCGCCTTTCCTCCCAGTGGCTGTTGGGTGATGAGCGCGTATGGTCCCGTGGCCCGAGCGTGAATCTTGTCGGCCGCGATGTGCTCCAGCTTCAGCAAGTACATCGATCCTACTGTAATACGCGCCTTGTATGGCTCGCCGGTACGGCCGTCCCGCAATACCACCTTGCCATCCTCCTGGGTGCCGTCATCCAGCCCATGCTCCCTGAGAGCCTCGGAAAGCTCTGAAAGAATTCGCCTTTCGTCCGGGCCGTCGAATACGGGACAGGCCGCGGTGTGGCCGCCCAGCTGCGCCGCCCAGCCTAGGTTGGCCTCAAAGATCTGACCCAGGTTCATCCGCGACGGCACTCCCAGTGGGTTCAGTACCACATCAACTGGCGTTCCGTCCGGGAGCATCGGCATGTCCTCTACCGGAAGGACCTTGGAGATCACGCCCTTGTTACCGTGACGACCGGCAAGCTTGTCTCCCTCCGCAATCTGTCGGCGTTGCGCCACATACACCTTCACCAGCTCGTTGATGCCCGCGTCCAGCTCATCGCCCGCCGCACGGGAAAACCGCTTGACCCTTATCACAGTCCCCGTACCCGTAATCGGCGACATCTTGTAAGAGGTGTTGCGGTAGTTGCGCATTCGTTCACCGAATATCGAACGGAAGATCTTCTCTTCGGGAGTGGGTTCGGCCTCGCCCTTAGGCGTGATCTTTCCCACCAGCACATCGCCCGAGTGAACCTCCGTGCCTTCGCGCACCATTCCGTGCTCATCAAGGTTGCGCAGATCCTCTTTGGAAAGATTAGGGATATCAGCCGTGATCTCCTCGGGCCCCAGTTTGGTTTCCTCGGCGCGAACCTCGAACTCCTGGACGTGTATCGAGTCCATCATATTCTCCCGTACCAAGCGTTCAGAGACCACAATGGCGTCCTCGTAGTTGAATCCCTCAAAGGGCATGAAGGCAACCAATACGTTTGTGCCTATAGCCAACTCTCCCCCAACTGTGGACAGGGAGTCGGCCAGCACGTCACCTCTCTTCACCTTGTCCCCGGGCCGGACCACCGGGCGCTGGTGAAGCGCGGTGTCCTGATTTGAACGCTCGAAGTTAAGCAACCGATACGTCCGCGTACCTTTCCTGCCCTGCACGATAACATTCTGGGCGTCGGCCGACTCCACTGTGCCGTTTTCGTCGGCCAACACTACGGATCCCGAGTCACATGCAACCTTGTTCTCCATCCCCGTTCCCACAATCGGGGCCTCGGGACGGAGCAGCGGCACCGCCTGCCGCTGCATGTTCGCACCCATCAAGGCACGGTTGGCGTCGTCGTGCTCCAGAAACGGGATCAGTGATGCCGATGCGCCCACGATGGTTCGCGGTGAAACCTCGATATAATCGACATCTCCCGGCGCCGCATACACCACCTGTTCACGCCCGGTGCGTACGGGAACTCGGTCGGCAACCAACCGGCCGTCTTTGTCCACATCCACGGTGGACGGAGCAATCCGATAATGCTCCTCGTCGTCCGCCATAAGGTACTCCAGCTTCTTGGTAACGCGCCCGTTTTTCACCTTCACGTACGGCGCTTCAAGAAAACCGAACTCGTTCACCCTTGCGTAAACGGCCATCGAGGTGATCAGCCCAATGTTCTGTCCCTCGGGGGTCTCGATAGGGCAGATCCGCGCGTAATGTGACGGGTGCACGTCGCGCACCTCGATTTTCGCCCGGCGGGCCGAGGCCGCCCCGCCCAAGGCGGACAACCTTCGCTTGTGCGTCAGCTCCGCCAGCGGATTGCTCTGCTCCAGAAACTGGCTGAGACGACCTGTGTAAAACAACGTGTTGATCGCGGCTTGTACCGTCCTGGCCGACACGATCTTGCGGATTGCGTCCTTATCCTCCGGGTCGTAGCGGGAGATCTTGTCCTGGGCGATACGCACCATTCGCAGCAGCCCCGCTCGCAATGCCCCTTGCGCCTGCTCTCCCGGCAGGCGTACCCGCTTGTTCCCTAAGTGGTCCTTCTCGTCCAGAAGCTGCGCATCATGTGGCGACTGAAGCAAATGCTCCACCGCTTGGACGATGTCGTCCGGAGTTAGGTGCACCTCCTCCCGTGTCAGGCCGAGCTTCCGGTTCAGTTTGAACCGCCCTATGGGAGTGAGCCGATACGATTCAGGGCTGAAGTACAAGCTCTTCAGGTAGTCCAGCATCTGCCCCAGGGCCGGTCGATCGCTCGGCCGGAACTTGTAGTAGATAAACCGGACCGCGTCCTCTTGGGTGGTGGTCTTGTCCTCGTCCATCGATTTCTTGATCGCCGGGTGAACCACCCGCACTTCGCCCCTTCCCGAACGGGCCAGAGACTGCGCCTTCTTCGCCGTTAGCTCTGTGCCTATTTCCCAGGTTTCATCCCCTACCTGGAGCTGCTCGGCGAGCAGAGCAGTCCGCCATTCCGCCAGCCGATCCGGCAGCTCGTCCCCGGGGACCACCACCGAGAAGCGAGACAGGATATCCTGAGACTCCATTCCCAAAGCCCTGAGCAACGCGGTAATCGGAACTTTTCCCCGTCGATCCAGGTTGGCCCGTGCTGTCCACCGGCGGACATCCAAGTCCACCTCCAGCCACGCCCCCAGTTCCGGGAGAAAGTGGGCCCGATAAAGATGCGGCTCCTCCCGCGTGATGTACAGGCCTGGCGAGCGCGTGAGCTCGTTGACCAGCGCATTCTCCGTCCCATTGATGATAAAGGTGGCCCGCGGCGTCATCAGCGGGATGTCCACCAAGTAGAGCTCAGTTTCCCGCGCTACCTTCCCATCAGCGTGCAACCTCGCGATAACGCGCAACGGCGCCGCATAAGTCAGATCCTTATCCCGGCACTCCCACTCATCGTAGCGCGGCTCCCCCAAGTGCGGATCCGCCAGCTCCATATACAGCCCTTCGCGACCTGGAGAGCGAATCGGGGAAAACTCAGCAAATGCCGTCGCGATCCCTTGTCTAATGAATCGCTCATGGGATTGCTTTTGATCCGCCGCCAGGTCCGGGGGCTGTATCCACTCACGCGACTGTCCGTACCAAAGCCTGGGCATAGGCACACAGGGCCACCCTAAAGCGGCCCTTCACCTCCTCGTAGCTCCATCCACCAGCGGGGATCGCCCTCTGCTCTCCTTCACCGAAGCTCGACCTCAGCCCCGGCCTCAACCATCTTCTTCATCAACTCATCGGCCTCGTCCGGGGTCACCCCCTCCCGAATCGTGGCCGGAAGCTGATCCACTAGCTCCTTGCATTCCTTGAGTCCCTTGCCTGTCAGCTCTTTGACCACCTTGATCAACTGGATCTTCTGCTGGCCAGCGTTGGTCAGCACCACGTCTACGGTGGTCTTCTCGGGTTCTTCTTCGGCCTCACCCGCCTGCGGCGCCGCGGCCGCCACCGGGGCAGCGGCCTGGGCGGACACGCCAAACCGTTCCTCTATGGCCGACACAAGCTCCGCCAACTCCTTGACCGTCATCTGTTCGACAGCCTGCAGTATTTCGTCCTTGGACATCACGTCACTCCTTTTGCGCCTTCAGTTTCTCCACCTCGGACAGGGCCACCGCCGGTTTGCGGATAACCCCCCCCAACGCCACTGCCATCCCTTGAATCGGACCGTTCAACGCCCCTGCCAACCGCGCGTGCAGCTCCTGCTCGGACGGAAGGGTGGCGATCCACTCCACTTGCTCGGGGGGAATGGGCTCCCCTGAGTAGAGGCCCACCTTAATACTAAACCGCTGGTACTTACGGGCACACTCTCGAGCCGCTCGGAAGGGCGCCGTGGGGTTATCGCTACCCACTACAATCCCGTTTGGGCCGTGCAGGTAGTCCAGCAGAAAGTCAACCCCAGCCTGCTGGGCTGCAAGGCGGGCAAGTGTGTTCTTCACTACCTGAAACTGAACGCCTTGCTGACGCAGCGATCGCCGCAGCTCCACCATCTGTGGAGCCGAAAGCCCTAAGTAATCTACCAACACCACCCCGCTGGCCTGAGACAGCCGGTCCTTCAGCTCCTCTACCTGTTCTATCTTGTCCGGCCTAGGCATGCTCGCTCCTTACGCAGCTGAAATGAGGGCGGCGTGGTCAACTGTAATCCCGGGGCTCAATGTGGAGGATATAGACACGCCCTTCACGTACCTCCCTTTGAACCCCTCCGGCCTTCGCTCGAGGATAGCCTTGGTCAAGGCCAGCAGGTTTTCCTCCAGCTGCTCCACTTCAAATGTAACCTTCCCAAAGGCCGCGTGCACAATGCCGGTACGGTCAGTGCGGAATTCGATCATACCTGCCTTCAACTCCTGCACCAGACGCCCTACCTCTTGGGTCACAGTGTCCGTCTTGGGGCTGGGCATGAGTCCCCGCGGACCGAGAATCTTGCCCAGCCGACCCACCACCGGCATCATGTCCGGGGAGGCGACCACTCGATCGAACTCCAGCCAACCTTCCTTCTGGATACGCTCCGCCAGTTCCTCGCCACCTACATAGTCCGCTCCCGCTTCCTCTGCCTCACGGATCTTCTCCCCTTTAGCAAACACCAGTACACGTACTTCCTTGCCAGTCCCGTGCGGGAGCGCGCAGGTGCCACGAATCATGTACTGAGAAGGGTTCACCCCCAAGCTGTACGCAGCGTCCGCCGTCTCCGGGAACTTGGCGGTGGCCATTTGCTTCATCAACTCAATGGCCTCCAGCGGGGCGTACTTCTTCTCCCGCTCCACCATCGCCACAGCCTGCTCATACCGCCGGCTCCGTTTCACCTCATCACCTCGATCCCCGCATTTCTTGCCGTACCAAGCACCATCTCCATCGCCGCATCCAGGTCGTCCGTGTTCAAATCAGGCAGCTTCCGCTCCGCTATCTTGCGCACCTGGTCCAGCGTGACCTTTCCGACCTTCTCCCTCTTGGGATCGGCCGAGCACTTCTCTACGCCCGCCGCCCTCTTAAGGAGCACCGCCACCGGGGGCCGCTTCAACTTAAAGTCAAACGTCCGATCCTGGTACACGTATATTTCCACCGGGATGATCAAACCCGGCTCTTCGTTCTTTGTGGCCTCATTGAACCGCTTACAGAACTCCATGATGTTCACTTTTTTCTCGCCCAAGGCCGGGCCCACCGGCGGCGCCGGGTTCGCCTGACCGGCCGGGATCTGAATCTTTATCTTCGCTACAACGTTTTTCGCCATCCGTCCTCCTCACACCTTGTCGATCCCGTCGAAACTGAGCCGGACCGGTGTCTCACGACCAAAGATCTTGACGGTAACCACTACCTCTTCAGCGTCCTTGTCAATCTCCTTGATCTCCCCGGTGAAATCGGCAAAGGCACCTTCCACTATTTGCACCACCTCGCCGACCTCAAACTCGACTTCCACCTTCGGCCGCTTGGCCTCCGAGACGGGAATCTCCGCCATGCCGGCTTTACGCTGGATGAACTGCATCTCCTTGCCTTCGATCGGCAACGGGTGGAACCGCGACCCCACGTAACGGATAACCCCTTCCAGGCCATCTATCAGTTGCCGCATCTGATCTTCATCCAACCCCATCTTGGTGAACACATAGCCTGGAATAAGCCGCCTTCGCTCGATACGTTGAACCGTGATCAGGCGCTTTTCCTTGTATTCCTTCACCTTGATGAGCCCAGTGGCGCGGGAGTACAGCTTGTGCTCCCGTTCGATTTCCGCACCCGCCTGGAGCTTTACCCCTTCCTTTAGGCGCGGAGGGATGTACGCCTCAGGGATGATCCGTACCTCCTCCCCGCCGTCCTCATACCGCAAAGCTACACGTCGCACGCGCTCGCGCTCCACAACCTGGCCCCGCACTTCCACCAGATAGCGGTCCGAGGCATCGCGCGTCAGCGGCATTCCCGGACGCACGCGCTCCCCGACCCGAACATCCCTGCGCAGCCCCTTCTGCTGCGGGATCAGGTACTCCATCTCGCTTCGGTTCATCTGCTCCACCACCACGCGCCACAGGGACTCCACCGACTGCACTTGCACAGCCTTCTCCAGGTGACGTGGCGGCCTCCGAGCTATAAGGTCACCCCGTTGAATGCGCTCGTTCGTTTTCACCATCAGGTCATACTCATACGGAACCCGGTACTCCGTGGCCCTTCCCCTCCGGGACCTTGAGGTGACCACCTCTTCTACCGGGACGAAAAACAGCTCCTGTTCCCCGTCACCGGGGATCGGGGTAAAATGGCGCGCTAGGTCGAGCTGGCGCACCCGCTCTTCCAGCTGGCGCTTAACCCGAAGCTCAGACCCCGCATAGGTTTGAATAGCATACCACTTCTTACGCTGCATACCCTCGGCCTAGGCTGATTTCCCTGCGAGGCGCAACAGGAAATGAATACCCCGTCGAAAGATCACGTCTAATGCCCCCAAATACGCCCCCAGTATCACCGTCATAACCAAGATCAACACTGTGAACGTGATCACTTCTTTGCGGGAGGGCCAGCTCACTCGCTGGGCCTCGCCCCGCACTGACAACAAATACCTTCGTACCCGCTCAATCATCTTGCCGTGCCTCCCTGGCAGGCCCGGGAGGATTTGAACCCCCAGCCTGCGGATTTGGAGTCCGCTGCTCTGCCAATTGAGCTACGGGCCTGCGTAGCGGTCAAACCTCCTTGTCCTCCTTGTGAGAGGTGTGCTGCCTACACCATGGGCAGTACTTACGCAAGGCCAGCTTATCTCGCATGTTGTTCCGATTACGCTCCGTACGATAGTTCCGTCGCGCGCAATTGGAACAGGCCAGTGTCACCTGCAGCACTACCTCTTGCTTTGCCATTTTACTTCAGGATCTTTGTTACCACACCGGCGCCTACCGTACGGCCACCCTCACGAACGGCGAACCGAAGGCCCTCTTCCATGGCGATGTGCTTAAGCAGCCGGCAGTGCAGGTTGTCCACATTGTCCCCAGGCATGACCATCTCTACCCCTTCGGGCAGGTGGGCCTCACCTGTCACATCGGTGGTCCGGAAATAGAACTGCGGCTTGTAGCCCGAGAAGAACGGCGTATGTCGCCCACCTTCTTCCTTGGAAAGGATGTACACTTGTGCCAGGAACTCCGTGTGGGGAGTGATCGAGCCCGGCTTTGCCAATACCTGGCCGCGCTCCACATCGTCCTTCTCAACCCCTCTTAGCAGTACGCCCGCGTTGTCTCCCGCAATCGCCTCATCCAGGACCTTGTTGAACATCTCCAAGCTCGTGGCGACCGTCTTGCGGACCTCGTCGGTGAGCCCGACGATTTCCACTTCCTCGCCCGGCACCATGCGCCCACGCTCCAGTCGGCCGGTGACCACCGTGCCGCGCCCCTTGATGGAGAAGATATCCTCGATGGGCATCAGGAACGGGCGGTCCTCCTCGCGCTGCGGCTCGGGAATGTAGCTATCGAGCGCCTCCATCAACTCGGCGATGGGCTTGGCCTCCTCGTCCTCAACTGAACCGGCCTGCAGAGCCTTGAGAGCCGATCCACGGATCACCGGGATCTCATCGCCGGGGAATTCGTAGGCGGACAGGAGTTCGCGAACTTCCATCTCCACCAGATCCACTAGCTCCGGATCGTCCACCATGTCCACCTTGTTCAAGAACACCACGATGGCCGGTACGTTCACCTGACGCGCCAGCAGCACGTGCTCCCGAGTCTGGGGCATGGGCCCGTCCGCTGCCGACACCACCAGAATCGCCCCGTCCATCTGCGCGGCGCCGGTGATCATGTTCTTTACGTAGTCGGCGTGGCCGGGACAGTCGATGTGCGCAAAGTGTCTGTTGGCGGTTTGGTACTCCACATGGGCCACGTTCACCGTGAGGATCTTCGACTCATCACGGCGGAACAGCTTGGCGTCGGCCTTGGCCACCTCGTCATAGGCGCGCTCCGTGGCCAACCCCTGCATGGACAGGATCTTCGTCATCGCCGCGGTCAACGTCGTCTTGCCGTGGTCGATGTGTCCAATAGTGCCCACATTGACGTGTGGCTTTGTCCGTACAAATTGCTCCTTCGCCATCCCACAACCTCCTTGTCCTTCTCTGCTCGCGTTCTACAAAGCACTGGCTTTAGCGACCGCGACTACACTAAGCACCTGGAGCCCGCGGGCGGATTCGAACCGCCGACCTCCCCGTTACCAACGGAACGCTCTACCGGCTGAGCTACACGGGCGACGACACAAGTGTACCGCGCTTCCTTCCTGTACCGCAAGGTGGTGGAGGGGGAGGGATTCGAACCCCCGAAGGCATTATGCCGCCGGGTTTACAGCCCGGTCCGTTTGGCCACTTTGGTACCCCTCCTTGCCCAACCTACTGGAGCCAGTGGCCCGAGTCGAACGGGCAACCCTCCGCTTACAAGGCGGATGCTCTACCGCTTGAGCTACACTGGCCAGCCGGTCGGGAATTCTATGTAGCCGGTCACCTACTGTCAAGGGCGGAACCGGTCACCGCCCCGGCGCCGAAACGCTACCCAGGGGAAACAGCCACAGGCTGCGAGAGCGGGGCCCATCGAACTCACAGAAGTAGATACCCTGCCAGGTGCCCAACTTCAGCTTTCCGTGCTGAACAGGCAGCACCAGAGACGGCCCCAACAGCGCTGCTCGGAGATGGGCCGGCGAGTTCCCCTCAGCATGCCGAAACCGTATTCCAGGGACCATCGCTGCAAGCCCCTGCGTTATGTCCGCGCTTACATCCGGATCTGCGGATTCGTTGACCGTTATCGCCGCCGTAGTATGCGGGCAGTACACCAGAACGGCCCCGTCTTCCACCCCGATCTCCGGGAGCCGTCGGTTCAATTCCGAACTGACGTCCAACACCTGTTCCTTGCCCGCGGTCCGCAAGGACACTTCTACGTGACGCTCCGGACTCATCCCAGCGCCTCCTCAAGCTTACGGCTCAGGTCATCGCGCTCTTCCACACCGCGGACGTGCAGGATCATCTCACCGGGTTCGCCTTGTACCGCGGCCACCAGCTCCACATCGTGTTGAGCCAGTACCTCCAATGCCCGGTAGATCTCGGTCGCACTGCGCAACACCAACCTGATCCTCGTTCCCGCCTCGCCGAAGCCACACATCCGCGCCAAGGCACGCATCAATCCTTGGCGGGTAAGCACCCCCACCAGCCTGCCGCCGTCGACCACAGGCAGAAGAACATACCTCTCCTGCAAAAGTACAACCGCGCGCTCCATGGGGTCATCGGGGGACAGAATCACGGTAGGCGCAGCTGCCAGCTTCCTCGCTGCCAATTCCGGAGTCGGAGCAGCTGCAAGGGCTCTGCGAGTCAGAAACCCAACCAGCTCGCCTTGCTCCCCAACGACCAATACCACCGCCAGCCCCGCCTCCTCGGCCAGTCGCTGTGCCTCTGCCACTGGGGCATCCGCTCCCACCGTGGGCGGATCGCTCTGCATCCACTCCCTAATTCGCATCGTCCGCCGCGCTGGCCTCGGCCACCACCTTTTCCTGTATCTGGCTGGGCACATAATCATACCGCAGAAATTCCATTTGGTACGTGGCCCGTCCTTGGGTCATAGACTTCAAATCCAGCGCGTAGGACTGGACCTCGACCAAGGGCACCTCAGCCTTGACCTCGGTCCGCCCCGACTCGCTTTCCATTCCCAGTATGCGGCCCCGGCGAGAGTTGAGGTCCGAGATGATATCCCCTGTGTGGGCTTCAGGGGTGAACACTGTGACCAGCATGACCGGCTCCAAGAGCGAGGGGCCGGCGTTCTCGGCCGCCAGTTTGAATGCAGACCGAGCCGCTATCTTGAACGCCATTTCCGAGGAGTCCACTGGGTGAAACTGCCCGTAGAACACCGCAGCGCGCACATCCTCCACCGGGTAGCCAACCACAATCCCCGCTTCCAACGCTTCCCGCACTCCCTTCTCCACCCCGGGGATGAACTGCTGGGGGATCACGCCTCCCTTGGTCTCATCAGCGAACACGAACCCCTCTCCCCGCGGCAACGGTTTGATCCTCAAGTGGACTTCGCCGAATTGCCCTCGCCCCCCTGTCTGCTTCTTGTGTCGATATTGGGCGGAGGCTTCTTTGCGGATCGTTTCCCGATAAGGTATCTTCGGAACATGGTACTCCAGATCCACTCCGTACCGGTTGTGGATCCTCTCAGCAAGCACGTCTAGCTGCAGATCTCCCATCCCCGAGAGGATAGCCTCCTTGGTCACCGGATCGCGCCGGAAATTCAGGGTGACTTTGGTGGTCACCAAGTCCCGGAGTACTGTGCTCATCTTCTCCTCATCCGCCTGGGCCTTCGGAGCCACGGAACGCGAGAACACAGGTTTGGGGAAGGGGATCTCCACCTCGGGCTCAGACTCAGCGGAGGCCCCAAGCGTATCACCAAGCTGGACACCCTCAAGCTTGCTTAGGGCCACGATCTCTCCCGGCCCTGCCGTACCCACCCGCTCGAGCTTTGTGCCCTTGTACCCCAAAATATCCCGCACCTGAACCTTCCCTCCTGTGCGAAGATTGACCAGGGACGCTCCCTCGCCGACTTCCTGACCAAGCACCCTGGCAAAGGCAAGCTTCCCCAAGTACGGGTCCATCGTCATGGAAAACACCAACAGGCGTGGCTCCTGAGGGTACTCCCGCTCCGGGGCAAGGTGCAGCACATGCTCGAGTAATTCGCTCACCCCTACTCCGGACTCCGCAGAGCCCCATAAAACAGGAACGATGCCCCTCGACGCCACACCCTTTCGCAAAGCGTTCGTCAACTCTTGGTCGCTTATCTGTTCATCGGCCAACACCTTCTCCACCAGCGCATCATCCAAGGTGGCCACCTCTTCAAGCAAAGCGGCCTTCGCCTGCTCCAGTCTGCTCTGGAGCTCGTCCGGTGCCTTACCGTTGGGGCCGGTGAGACCGACAACACCTTTCAAATCGGGGCCAGTACCTACAGGGAGCTGCAAGGGCCACAGGGAGTTCCCCAGTTGCTGACGCAGCTGATCCAGCACACCGTCGGGATCCACATCAGGCCTGTCCATCATATTAACAAAGACCATCGTCGGGCGATTGAGCCCCTCAAGGATCGTCCACGACTGCTCGGTTACCACTTCTACCGGCTTCTCCGCGTTGACCACCAGCACGGCCAGATCCGCAGCTACCACACCCTTGTAGATCTCCTCGGCAAACTCGCCGAGCCCCGGAGTGACGAGTATGCTGAGCTGCGTTTCCCTGCAGCGGCATGAGCCGATTGCCAAGTCCACGGAATACCCTCGTCGGCGCTCCTCAGGGGACTCATCAAATGCCACCTCCGGCGCAGATTCGCCTTTGTTCAACAGCGCCTTCGCCAAAGCAGTCTTGCCCGAACCAGAATGGCCTACCAGACATACGCTACGTGTTTGCCCCATCAAGAATCACCCCAACGGTTGCTTAGAGAATGCCGATGCAGTATATCCTGGCTTGGGGAGACGGGCAAAAGGAGGGGAGAATGCGCCTCCGTTGGGGCAAGGCAGCGCAAGTTAAGGATTTAGTAGTGCAACACGCTCAGGCGATGGAGGACACCGTTCAGAGCATGGCTACAGCTATCCGTGCCTACCTGAACGGCACGAGCTGGGAGGAAATGGAGGAGCTGTCGGTGGCCACCCATCGGCAGGAGGGAAAGGCCGACGACATCCAGCGCAAGACCGAACTGGAGCTGGCTCGGGGTGCACTATTGGCCAGTTCCCGGCAGACTCTGCTGCGCCTGGTTGCCCACGCCGATCGGTTGGCCAACTCGGCAGAGGAATCGCTCAGCTTTTTGGTGCTGCAGCGCATTGAGATCCCGGAGCTTTTGCATCCTATCATACGGGAGATCGTGGAGATCACTGTTCAACAGACTGCCGAGGTAAAAGCAGCCATTGGAGGGCTCGTCGAAGGGCATGAGGAAACGACCACACAGGTAGAATCAGTCGACCATAAGGAGGGGCAGGTGGACGAGCTGGAACGGAGGGCTATCAGTCGACTGTTTTCCACCGATCTCCCCCTCTCTCAGAAGATCCTGGTCCGGCAGTTCGTAGAGCACCTGGTGGAGATCTCCGATCGAGGGGAGGACGTGGCCGACGTGATCCTTATCGCCCTGGCCGCCCGAACAGCATGACCAAGGGCGGGGTGGTTGCACGCTGCACGAGGGGCTCGCCCTTACGGCGATGTGCCACCCAGTGGACTGCAAGGAGGTCAAGGTGGACATAGTTTGGCTTTTCCGCCTTTGGCGAAGGGCATCGCTGGCTGCCCTGCGGGAGCATGCGGGCTCCGTAGAGAACGCAGCGGAGGAGTTGGGCAAACAGCTCCGGGCGTGGCTCCGCAATGAAGCAGTCAACGCGGAGCTGGTAAGCGAGCGGGAGCATGCGGCCGATATGGCTAAGCGGGAGGTCCGCATCCAGCTCACAGAGGGCGGGCGCTTGCCCGTGTCGCGGTCCGCTCTGTTCCAATTCGTGTGGTATCAGGACGAAATCGCTGATCTGTGCCAGGACGCCGCCCTGCTGATGGCTCTGCGAAGGCCCGAGATGGACGTGGAACTGGAAGACGGGTTCCGGGCGCTCGGAGAGGCAGTGCTGCGCGCTGTGCACGCCCACCACCTCGCCGTCGAGGAACTCGATCAGCTCTTCCGCCGCGGTATCACCCTGGAGATGCGCAAACGAGTGGTGGAGAACGTCGACCGCATCAACCAATTAGAGCACGAGTCCGACCTTCGAGAACGCGAGCTCGTGGCCACCATCTACGCCAGTGAGTTGCTGGGGGACTTCAATCGTTAAATTACCGATATGGTATGCGACGCACAGAAGTGAAATGCGCTCAATGCGACGCTCATTTGGGACATGTTTTCGATGATGG
>JAWOCQ010000092.1:0-3640 GCA_046483725.1 Candidatus Bipolaricaulota bacterium | reverse complement strand
TTAAATTGAAGCCACATCCATTGCTATGGCAAAAAATAAAACCATTTCTAGATGACGCCAACCACAACGTACACCGTGCCGCCCACCGTAGACCTCCTTGCAGCGCCTTCCGCCCCCACCCCCGGGGTCCTTTCAACCTCCGATACTCTACGCCAATCTCCCACGCAACACATCCGGCGACCCTGGTGGGCCCTTGATCCGCTGGCGAACACAGTTCAACATAAAGGCGGTGAGGCGATGATCAAGCTGCACGTCGGGACCTCGGGCTGGAGCTACAAACACTGGGTGGGTCGCTTTTACCCACGCGGTACCAAGCAGCGGGATTTCTTGGAGTATTACGCACAGCATTTCGATTGCGTAGAACTAAACGCCACTTTCTACCGCCTCCCGGCGGAGAAGATGGTCGCCGGCTGGGCCGAACGTACGCCCAACGGGTTCGCCTTTTGCCCCAAGCTGAGCCGCCTCATTACCCACCAGAAGCGCTTGGCAGGGGCAGGCGACCTTCTTCAGCGTTTCCTGGACAGGCTTTCCCCGTTAGAGGGCAAACTGGGCCCGATCCTCATCCAGCTTCCGCCCAGCCTCGCCTTCGAACAAGGCCCCGTGGAGGAATTCGGACAGCTGATGGGGGAGATAGCTCCTGAGTGGCAGTTCGCCCTCGAGGCTCGCCACGCTTCATGGACCGAAGAGCAGGCCTTGGACACCCTCGCAGCACAGGGTATTGCCTGGGTAATCGCCGACTCCGGTAACCGCTTCCCCTACCACGAGGCAGTCACCGCCAACTTTGTCTATCTCAGGTTCCACGGCCCCGAGGAACTCTACGCCTCTGTTTATGCCGATGAGCAGCTAAGCGTCTATGCGGACAAGGCCGCGCAGTGGCTTGGCCAAGGGTATGACGTCTGGGCCATGTTCAATAACGACACTGAAGCCTACGCTGTGCACAACGCACGCCGCCTACGCGAGCTAGTTCAAGAACGCATTACCTAACCAGCCGCCTCACGCATCCCGCGCCCGCAGATATGCGCGTGTCCCCCGACTACGCCAGGCCAGCCACAAAGTGCGGGCGATCTCGCCTGCGGTCATGGCAATTAGGGCCACGAACAATCCCGACGCCCCACCCCACATCACCCCAGCAACTAGCAACACCCCGTTGACCGTGAAGAACATGACCACCGCCTCGGTGATGGCACGGGTTTTCCGACTGTAGAGCACGATCCCTTGGAGCCAGTTTTGAATCACCGTGAGCACGGGGAGGAGTACGGCCAAGATCAGGGCCTGATCGCCAAGCGCCGCCAGGCGCGGAGCCAAGCCGGATACGCGTTCCATCCACAGCCTCCCCAGCGGGGACAGGGCAAGCCCCAGCAGAATCGCGCCTGAGAGACAGGCCAGCAGCCCCGCGAAGCGCCGCAACGCCCACCAGGTGCCAGGCCGATCCAGCATCGCCACCATAACCTCGTTATAGGCCATGCCCACGCTGCGCACGAGGAACACCACCCCGGTCAAGACCGGCCATACAGCCAACGCGTCCAAGGCCTCGGGCATCCGGCTGATGGCAGCGCTGCCCACAGGGCGCGAAAGGAGAAAGATGAGCGGGGTCAACGAAAGCGGTATGTAAAACTGGAGGAAGCTGCGTAGCTCCAAGGGCGGTGAGTCGGAGCCCTCCGGAAGCCTACGCCGCAGTACTGGCCGCACCCGCAACCCCACGAACGCTGCCTCGGACATGACGCCAGCCGCCGTGGCTGTGGCCGCCACCACGATGCCTGGCAAGGCCAGATGATAACCTAGGGCCAGGGTGCCGAAGTTAGCTGCTAGACGAATGGCGGTTCCCAATCCTACGGACAAAGAGTGCCCGCAGCGGATCAGCAAGCCTTGGTTGAACCGGCGGTAGGCGATTGACCACGTCCAGGGCAGAATGATCATGAGACCAAGCCGCCCAGGCTCCACAATCTCCTCCGGGACACCGATCGCTCCCCGGGCGACCAATAAATAGAGAGGGGTAAACACCAGCAGCACATGCCCCAGCGTCAGCGAGGCACTCAGCACATGAGTATATTTCCTAAGTCTTCTGTAGGAAACCCGGTCCCGGCTCAGGGCGGTCGAGGCCGCAAGCAGCATGATGATGGGGGCCTCGATGAACAGGGCCAAGGGGAACACCAGGCCCCCGTACGCTGCCAGATGTACCTCTGGGTCGGCAAGCCGTGCGACCACCGCGGTGATCGCCGGGCCTTCCAGGCCCATCATGGCCCAGCTTGCAGCCAGCGGCCACCACAGCCGGGCCACCTGGCCGATGCCGGGGCCTGTCCCCAAGCTCTGGCCGCCGCTCACGACGCCGCTTTCGCCTGTTCCTCCACCGGCCTCAGGTGCACCACCCGTCCGCCAAAGGTGACTGCCCAGTCTAGCATTCGTTCCCAGACCATCCGCATTCCCTCCTTCCGACGGGACGGACCCTCACCGTCCCAGCGACACAGCACTGTAGAGGATGGCCGCACCGCATGCCAGACGCCCTACTATCGCTTGGTATCGCCTGGCATCAATGCCACTACCGCATAGGAGGAGGTTCCAGTGCTGGACGCACTTCAGCAGTTGACAAACCCACACACAGCGCAGGGAGCAGCTTTCTACGAGCCGATCTGCCTCACGGTGATCTGGGCCGCCGGCCGTTCTCAGCTGGCTCTGCAAAGACAGGGCAACAAGCCTCTAAATGTTGAAGGCGTCAGGCTTCCCGCAGCAACGACCAACGGCGCACTCAAAACCGAGGGCTAACGGCAATGGTGACAGGAACACTGCCTTGAGCAACCAGCTGCGTCACACGGTTTAGGCGCAAGGGTTGACGGGGTAGCGACGAGCTTCTAGACTGGAGGTGCTTTCTTCGAAGCGTGAAGAAAGACCACTATGCGGCCTGTGAAGGGCGATTGGGATTTGATCCGCAATCACAACCGAAGCTTGGTCATAAACCTGCTTCGGACGGCGGGACCTATGTCGCGCAGCCAGCTATCCCGCAAAACAGGACTTGCCCCGTCAGCCCTAACCCGAATGGTCCGGGGCTTGCTGCAGGAGGGGTTGGTGTTGGAGGCCGGCAAGAGCGCCTCCCGCGGAGGAAGGCGCGCAGTAATGCTCTCTTTCAACCCTACCTATGCATCAACTGTCGGCGTGAAGATCGAGCGTGAGCAGCTCATCGCCGCTCGACTTGATCTGGCTGGCCGGATCCTAGAAGGAGAAAGCCAGCCGCTCGCCGGGGCCCGTAGTCCTCGCCAGGTATTCACTCAGGTGACCGAGGTGGTCAACACCCTGCGCGAAGGGCGCCTCCTCGGTGTAGGAGTGGGCATCTCCGGCTTTGTGGACGCTGTGCAAGGTGTAGACTTGTACTCTCCCATTTTGGGCTGGCGGGATGTTCCGGTGGCCAGCCCCCTTGCGGAGCGGCTGGGCTTGCCTGTATGGGTGGAAAACGACGTTAACGCCTTGACCCTCGCCGAGGGGCGCTACGGGGCGGGGCAAGACCTACGAGACTTCGTTTGTATTACCGTAGGAGAAGGCATCGGGGCCGGTCTGGTCATTGACGGAAGGCTTCACCGTGGGCGCTTTGGCGGGGCCGGTGAGGTGGGCCACTTCTGCCTCGACCCGGTGGGTCCTGTGTGCCGCTGTG
>JAWOCQ010000062.1:0-8660 GCA_046483725.1 Candidatus Bipolaricaulota bacterium | reverse complement strand
CCGGACGCAAGGCCTTCCAGCGCCCCATGGACGAAGGCGTGCAGCTTCTCAACGCGATTCAGGACGTCTACCTGGATACAGCCGTCACCATCGCCTAGAGCGGGGCCGGCCACGCCGCGGAAAAACCTCCGCTAGCTCCTAAAAGCGGAGCACTGCGGAAATAGGGGGCCCGCCCGGGACGCTCTCCTCGTCCATGGCGTAAACAGTCCCCCCGCTCAGAAGAGTGCGCACCGTGGCGTAGTCGAGAAGCTCCTCATCCCCCGGGGCCCACTCGGTGTGTACCTCCACCGAGGCGCCGCTGGGATCGATGCGTCCCCACATCCTTGCACCCTGAGCGACGAACAGCGTCTCCACACGCTTCTGCTCAGCCATAGGGACAACGTCCTCCACCCCGTGCGCCGTGTACCCAGTGCCGGCCAGCTCGTGGTACCTGGCCATGGCCTTTTCCTGTGCGCGGTGGAACAAGGGTTCAACAACAGCCCAGCTTTGCCGGTGTAGCTCTGCATCGTCCATCTCCTCAGGGCTTCCCTCTACACCGTCCCCGACCAGATGGCGCAGGCCGCTGGCCTGCCTGTACAGAGCCAACGTGTAGTCCACTCCCGCCAGGACCACCGGCACCTCTTCACCGTGCAGGAGGTCCTGAATCCCTTTGTCGACCAGCTGGAAGAACTGCAGGAGGTCCTTCTTGTGGTCCTCGTCCTCCCCGCCCCCCTGGCCGTGGAACACCGCCTGTCGCCTTCCAGGCCTGGCAGGTGTCCGCGTGTGATATTGGAGATGCCTTTCCGGCTCGTCCCTGCCCAGGGCCTCGGCCAGGTTGGTCGGCACCCCCGACAGGTCCATCTCGCTCATGCTGTGTCGCGATGCCTCGAACAGGCGCACTTGCTTCTGGCTGAGGGCAAGAACATAGAACCTCCCGTCGCCGCTCAGCAAAGGCACTAGGGGCTCTATGAAAAAACGATCCCCCACCATTGCCCGTTCCCTGAAGGCAAGCGGCAGGCGCATAGTGCGCATCCCGCCGGGAGAGAGGAACACCGCCAGCCCCGTGCTCTGCCGCTGCCAGAACGGTCGCTCCGGGATCAGCTGGCGGGCCGGCTCCAGGAGCTCGTCAGCTTGATCGCCCTTGAGCCCCGCAGCCAGCAAGCGTTCCCTTGCCTTGCCCACAAGGTTCTTAAATCGGATCGGATTCTGTCGCGTCTCCTTCCCGGCTTGCACAGTAGGCATAAAAAGCGAAACGCACTTGCCCTCTGTTGTGTCAAACAGTCTCTTCAGATCATCGCGCCGCAGAGGTCTCATCCTTTTCCTCCTCCCCGTACCCCAGTCGCGGGGGTCTCTTGCTTTCTACCGAAGCCCTTCCGACAAAGCAACCGCTCCCCCCCGCCCGCGAAGTTGCCTGCAGCTACGAGCTGCATGCACAGAAGGCACGGCAAGCTCGCCCTTTCCTGGGGAGCGCCGTTCCCCCTCATCCTATGAAGCACACCGCCCCACTGGATCATCTGACAGGAGCAGCCGCACAGGTTGGCGCCGTGCAGCCAGCTCCGGTACAGTGTCAGGCTGACCGTCATTGCAACAACAAGGGAGGGAGGATGTTGAAGACCAATGAAGATCGGGTAGTGGAGTTTCTCCTTCAGTGCCAACCGGGACCGCCCAAGTCCCGTGGTCGCTGGGGCGTAGACCACCAAGGTAAACCCTACCTTCTGCCCTCCATCGGGGGCATTTCGGTGAACGTGGCAGTAGGGGACCCAGCGTTCGGCTGGGCGGGCGACCACGTCGAGCCGGGCGTCAGCTGCACAGCCAACACCAACAAGCCATTCGAGCACCCCAACATCTCCCTGCAGATCTTCGCCTGCGCCGGAAACCTTGCCCGGGTGATCTCCGGCGAGGCCAAGGGGAGCGTGGGGTACACCGTCGGCCACCACGGTGGTTCCGAGCACGTGATTGTAGAGTTCCCTCGATCCGTAAAGGAGAAACTGACCTACGACGACAAGATCATCATTCAGGGCAAGGGTCAGGGGTTGGAGCTCTCGGACTACCCCGACTTGATGCTGTTCAATCTCGACCCGGCGTTGCTTGCGCGAATGAAGATCCAAGAGACAAACGAGGGCAAGCTGCGCGTGCCGGTGACGACCAAGGTGCCGGCAGCATGCATGGGCTCAGGGTTAGGCGCCTCCAACGTTGCCTCCGGCGACTACGACATCATGACCAGCGACCCAGAGACGGTGAGCGAGTTCGGACTGGATAAGATCCGCTTCGGCGACTTCGTCGCACTGCTGGACCATGACAACCGCTACGGTAGAGCGTACCGCAAGGGCGCTATTTCCATCGGAATTGTTGTCCACAGCGATTGCCGGACCGCCGGGCACGGTCCGGGAGTGACCACCCTCATGACCTGTCCCACTCCCCTGATCGAGCCCGTCATCGACCCGCAGGCCAACATCTCCGGCCTCATGAAGGACGTGGTGCAAGAGAAGTTCGCCGAAGGGGACTGAAAGCAGTTAGTAGGCAACCCGGCTGAGATCCCGTAGCTTGTCAAGCTGGTGCGTCGCCCACACCTGACGCACCGTGCCGGTTAGTCCTCGGACCACCAGGCTGTCCGTGCTGGCCCCGCCTCCGAAGTACTTCACGCCCCGCAGGAGCTCGCCGTCGGTGATCCCGGTGGCAGCGAAAAACACATCGTCGCAGGAAACCAGGTCATCCATGGTGAGCGTCTTACGGAAGTCATAGCCCATCTCCCTACCCCGACGCAGCTCCTCATCGTCCCGGGCGTACAACCGCCCCTGGATCTCCCCACCCATGGCCCGCAAGGCGCAGGCGGACAGCACACCCTCGGGCGTTCCGCCAATGCCCAATAGCACATCAATGCCGGAGTCGGGCCACGCGGTCATCAGCGCCGCAGCTACATCCCCGTCGGGAATCAACCGGATGCGGGCACCACAGCGGCGGACCTCCGCGATCAGCTCGGCGTGGCGCGGCCTGTCCAGGATGATCACGGTTAGGTCGTCCACGCTGTGGCCCTTGGCCTGGGCCACCCGGGCCAGGTTCTCCCTCACCGGTGCGTCCAAGTCCACCTTGCCCTTCGCCTCCGCGCCCACAGCCAGCTTGTTCATGTACACAAACGGCCCCGGGTACAGCATGGTTCCCCGAGGGGCGATGGCCGCCGTGGCGATGGAGTTCAGATTGCCCATAGACAGCGGGCGCGTGCCGTCGATCGGATCCACCGCGAGATCCACCTCCGGTGGGTCGGAAGTGCCTACCCGCTCGTCGTGGTACAGCATCGGCGCCTGGTCCTTCTCCCCTTCACCTATAACCACACACCCATCCATCTGTACCGTGTTCAACATCATGCGCATGGCTTCCACGGCCGCCCGGTCTGCGGCCACCTTGTCCCCTCTGCCCATATACCGTCCGGCCGCCAGCGCCGCCACCTCGGTCACCCGAACCAACTCCAATGCCAAGTTGCGTGATGGTTGCTCAGGGATGGCCCACCACCTCCTTATGCAAAACTCTACTCCAACAGGCTGACCAGGGGCCAGCCACCCCTCCCAGCAAGCCCCTCACCAGATCACAGCAGCACGGGGTTACTACAGAAGGAGCGCTCAGCCCTGTTTGACAGCCACCATGGCCCGGAGCCCTACCACCAGTGGAGACCAAGGCGACTTGTAGCTCGCCGTCCCCCTCCAGTGGAGCTCCAGAAAGCCGATCAGGTAATGGCAGAAGCGCACGGTGAAAACAGCGATCACGATGTGCGCGAGAGCCGTAAGGTCCATGGCGAAGACAGCCGCCACCGGCAGGCACATCGGCAGAAAGGTCCTCATCATCACTTTTTGTTGCTCCCCAGAGCTCGCTCGCCCACGCCTCCAGGCCATCAAGGGCAAAATGGTGTCCACAGGCGCTTTGGATATGCGTCCTGGTTGCACAACTACCCTTCCACGGCTAGAATGCCTTCTATCTCATACGTGGAGGTGGTCACCATGATGACCCACTTGGAAGAGTCAAAGCTCATCTTATGGAGCTGTACCACCCTCCACGTACACCATTCCGCCCATCACGAGCACCTGCATATATAGCCCCTCTCGCGAGCTGTAGCCCCCGCGCCGAACGCTTTGCGCAGGAGTTCCAGAACGTCGAGAGAGGGCTACGCCTGCCTTCGCGTCTTCCGGGTTTGTTGGGGAAGGCGCACGGACTCAACTGCTACAACGCAGCATTGCGACTACCGATGCAAAGGAGTGCACATGAACCGATGGAGCGTAATCGTGTGGGCCACGACCGTGGCGATGGCTGTTACGGTGGGCGCTGTAGGGGCGCCCCAGTACGTGGACGGGATCGATGCAGCGTTCCCGCCCTTCTCGTTCATCGACGAGACCGGCAACCCTGCCGGCTTCGATGTAGACGTCGTACGCTGGATCGCTGAGGAGATGGGCTTTGAGCTGGAGATCGTCCCAGTCGACTGGGACGCGATCATCCCCACGCTGCTGGTGGGGAATATCGATTTTATCGCCTCCGGCATGACGATCACCGAGGCGCGGAAGGAGCAGGTGGCGTTCACCGAAGCCTACTGGCAGGTGGACCTGGCCATAGTGGTCCGGGAGCGGACGCCAACTGGCGGGGAGCCACAACCAGAGTTCAACGTCTTCACCGCTGTTCAGCCAGGAAGGCGCATCGGCGTCCAGCGAGGGACCACTTCCCAGGAGTGGTTGGAGGAGCAAGTGGTGGACTCCGGGATCTCCGTTAATCTCGTGCTCTACGACAACTTCCTTCTGGCCCTAGAGGACCTAGTCATCGGGCGCATCGACGCGGCAGTGATGGACGAGCCCACCGCGCTGTCATCCATAGCCGATCGTCCTCTCACCGTCGTGGGTACGATCGCCACCGGCGAGATCTACGGGTACGCCGTACGCAAAGGGGACACTGAGCTCCTGGCACTCCTAAACGAGGGCCTACGGAGGATCCAATCCGCCCCAGTGTGGGATGAGCTGGTGGCAAAGTGGCTCGTCGGCCGGTGAACCAGCTGTTCGAGGAACGTGGGGGGAGGTTCGTCCTCCCCCCGCCCAATCCATGAACGCCTGGAATTCCATCGCTGTCTCCGCGCCAGCTCTCATCGCCGGGGCCGGCGCCACCTTGGCTGTCGTAATCGCCGCGGTGGGAGGAGGGCTAATCCTGGGCATCCCTGTGGGCGTTGCCCACGGACATGGCCACCGCCTGCTTCGAATCCTCTTGTCGATCTTCGACCGAATCTTCCGGGGCTTCCCGGTGATCGTGCTACTCTTTCTCTTCTACTTCGGCCTGGGCGGGCTGCCTGGCGTGCACATGCCGCCATTCGCTGCCGCCGTTCTCGTCCTTGGCCTTCGCAGCGCCGCCTACCAAGGCCAGATCTTTCGGGGGGCGTTGGGCATGGTGGAGCCGGGGCAGGAGGAGGCAGCCCGAGCCCTGGGGCTGTCCCGCGGCCAGGCGCTTCTGTGGATCCTCCTCCCTCAGGCGTTGCGCTTCTCCATGCCCGGATTGGCCAACGAGTACGCCGTCGTCCTAA
Organism: Candidatus Bipolaricaulota bacterium; assembly: GCA_046483725.1. Lineage (GTDB taxonomy): Bacteria > Bipolaricaulota > Bipolaricaulia > Bipolaricaulales > Bipolaricaulaceae > T3SED10-47. The sequence continues at coordinate 3,136 of JAWOCQ010000062.1, read as the reverse complement.
AGGACTCGGCGCTCGCGTTCGTGGTGGGCGTGGTGGAGCTGATGAGCGTAGGGAGATTTATGGCCACGCGCACCGGGGACCCACTTACCGCGTACTTGGCGGTCGCCGCGCTGTACTGGATCCTCACATCTGGAGGGGTCGCCGCCTTGCGGGTCGTGGAACGCCACATGCGTATCCCCGGACTGGGCGTGCGGCGGGTGACTCGATGAGCTTCCTCACCACACAGGTGTTCGGTGAGCTACTGGTAGGATTGCGGATGACGGTGATCCTTATCGCTGCCTCTGCGCCGTTGGGTTTGGCCTTGGGGGTGTTGGTGGCCCTGGCAGGGGTCCATGCACCACTCCCCTTTCGCTGGCTCTCCCATCTCTACAGGAGTGTGCTGCGGGGGACGCCCCTCTTGGTTCAGCTCTTTCTCCTGTATTACGGCCTTCCCCGGTTGGGTCCCGTGCTCTCCCCGCTGGCTGCGGCGGTTTTCGCCTTCGGCATGTGCAGCGGCGCGTACCACGCTGAGTACCTAAGAGGCGCGCTCCTTTCCATCCCCTCATCCCAGTTCGAAGCGGCTCGCGCCTTGGGCCTGGGCCGCAGAACGGCCCTGTTGCGCGTGGTGTTCCCCCAAGCATTCCGGCGTGCATTGCCCGGCTGCACAAACGAGGTCGTCTATCTCGTCAAATACTCATCGCTGGCATACTTGGTAACCCTGGTAGAACTCACCGGTGCCGGACGCCAGATCGCCTATCGTACGTTCCGCTTCTTCGAGGTGTTTCTCGTAGTGGGTGTGATCTACCTCCTTTTGGTGGCAGTGGTGGCAGCGGGAGCCAGGTGGATCGAGCGGCGTGTGGCCCTCGACCGCCCCACGCACAGCGCACCGGCCCCCGCTGCGCCCCTGGGACGCCCTGACCAAGTTGGCCTTTTGCGCAGGAGGAGACGTGCCTGAATACTGCCTCGAGGTCAGACACCTGTGGAAGGCCTACGGACGAACCCAAGTGTTGCGGGGCGTCAATCTGCAGGCTGGGAGCGGGGAGATCTTGGCGCTGCTCGGCCCATCCGGATGCGGAAAGACCACGCTACTGCGCTGCATCAACCGCTTGGAGGAACCGGATCACGGCCAAATCCGAGTCGAGGGGCGCGAGATCACGGCAAGCAACGCTCACCTGGACAAGATCCGCTCGCGCATAGGCCTCGTCTACCAGCAGTACCACTTGTTCCCCCACCTCACCGCCCTGGGGAATTGCACGCTGGCGCTGCGGGCTGTGCGCAGACTGTCCCGTGGGGAGGCAGACCGGCGAGCTCGGGCTGCCCTGGACCGCCTGGGGCTCGCTGGGAAGGCTCAGGCCCGCCCCTACCATCTCTCCGGCGGCCAGAAACAACGCGTGGCCATTGCACGTGCCCTGGTACTGGAACCGCGCCTCCTCATGCTCGACGAGCCCACTGCAGCGCTGGACCCCGAGCTCATCCAAGGGCTGGCAGAGATCGTGCGGAAGCTCGCCGAGGACGGAATCGCCGTGCTCCTCGTCACCCACGAGGCCGCGTTCTTCCGCCAAGTGGCCGGCCACACGCTTCGCCTACATCAAGGAGTGCTCGTACCCGAGCCCCACCCTCTTGATCACGAACACGGTGAGGTCGGGCTCCCCTCTATCGCTCAGTCGCTTGAGGCTCCACATGAATCATGATCGGCGTATAGCTCGTCCACAGGCAGTGCAGTTGACCTGGCGCGCCGCGAGTGCTAGAGTGGCTGTTGCCTAGGCACTCATCTTCCCCGGCTTGCCGCCGGGGGGAACATAAGGGGGTGGGATGTATGCATACCCGGATGAGGTGTAGTGTTTAGCCAAGTACGGTAACAACGAACGGCCCGTGCCCCAAGGGTGCGGGCCGTTCTCTATTTCAGGCTGCCCCCACGCTGGACGAGTCCACAAAGGAGAGGAGACATGGACAAAGTGCTGCCATTCATCGCCATAGGCGCTGTTGTGGCCCTAGGAATAGTGCTCCACACAGGACGCACCCCGACCCCGGAACTTCAAGTAGTGGAGGAGCTTGACCTAGAGCGGTACATGGGCGTTTGGTACGAGATCGCCAGCATCCCGGCGAGCTTCCAGCGCCGCTGTGTCTCGGACACCACTGCCACCTACACCCTGCGCGATGACGGAAGCGTCGAAGTGGCAAACGCCTGTCGGCGCACCGATGGGCGGATCCTTGAGGCCCGCGGACGCGCCTGGCCCGGCGATGCCCCGGCCAAGCTGCGGGTGAGCTTCGCCGTGGTGTTCGGGATTCCCTTGTTCACCGCACCGTATTGGGTTATCGACCTGGCGCCCGATTACAGCTACGCCGTCGTTGGCCACCCCTCCCGCGAGTACGGCTGGGTACTGGCCCGGGAGCCCGAGCTCCCCGAGGAGCACCTCGCCGCGATCTTCGACAGGCTCGCCAAGCAGGGCTACGACCCCGCGAATTTCCGCCGGACCGAGCACACCGGCTAAGCCCCCGGTCCGGTACGCTTCCCCTCCAGAGGACAAGGGCCGCCCGCCCCGGCCCCTCCACGGGCGGACGACCCCCAGTAGCGCCTCAGCCGGGCACGCCGGGCAGGGAGGCCAGCGCCGCCTGTATCGCCTCGTCCCGGTCCCCGGGCTCGGTGCACAGCACTCGCAGGTTCGGTGCGGCTCCGCTTGTCTTGTCGGCGATAAACGGCAGGAACAGCCCGGCGAAGTTACTGCCTCCAGCCCAATCACCGTTTGATGGAGGAGAACATGGTTCAGCACGCTGCCCAAGGAGTACTTGGTGTCGCTGTGGGTGACCGCGTCCTCCACTGCCTCACTGATCGCGATCCCTAAAGAGCCGCTGGTCTCGGGGTCTTCGGCGAGGACACGCCGGCCGGCCTCTGTGTCCGGGCTGGGGCTGGGCACGCACTCCGCCCCCCATGTCTGCATCAAGATCCGCCGGTAGGGCTTCTGGTCATAGCTCACCCGCACCATGTACGACTTGCACGCAACATCGAATAGCTGGCAGGCGAAGGCAAGGGCGCTGCCCCATTGGCCGGCTCCCGTTTCCGTTGCCAGCCTCTTTACCCCCTCCGCTTTGTTGAAGAACGCCTGCGGGACAGCCGTGTTGGGCTTGTGGCTTCCGGGTGGGCTCACCCCCTCCCACT
>JAWOCQ010000050.1:0-5514 GCA_046483725.1 Candidatus Bipolaricaulota bacterium | reverse complement strand
GGGCGAGATCCCATCAGACGACGGCGACGAGTTCGAGGTCAGCTTTGAGATTCCGGACGATTACGCATTCGGAACCTGGACCGCGGTATACACCGATCCGGCGGACCCCGACCGGACTGCCGAGGACACTGCACAGGTGTACCCGGCCGTTCTGGAAGAGGTTCACGGGATCGAAATCGAGCCGGAGTTCCTGGTGGACGAGGTCACGTTCAGCCTGGATGCTGAGCCTGTCGGCGCAGTAGCCGACACGTTCGCGATCACGGTGTACGACCTAACGGGTCGTAGGGTGGCTGAGTTCAGCGACACCGACACCGCCGAGCTAACCTGGGACGGTGGGAACCTCCGCAGCACGGCGTACGTATACGTGGCCGTGGTGGAGGGCCCGGAGGACCAGTGGGTGTTCCGCGGACCCGTCTACATCCGACGGTAAGAGAAGAGGCGCTGGGGCCGGGGCCCGCGAGGTCCCGGCCCCTGCGAACCTCTAAGGATATATGAAGAGGCAAGGGGGTAAGACGAAAATGAAGGCGATCTTGACAATGCTGCTTGCAGGGGCGGTCGCCTGCATGGCCTTTGGAGCGTACGAGGGAGCAATCGGGTTCCAAGCTGGCCATGGTGCGAAAGCCCTGGGGATGGGCGGCGCGTTTACTGCGCTGGCCGATGACGGCACCGCGGCTTTGTGGAACCCGTCCGGCCTGATACACGCGGACGATGCCTGGATCACAGGCGCCACAACGAACACGTTCGGGTTGTTCCCCAATCAGTACGTAGCCGGTGGGATGAGCCTGGCGGACTACTCGCTGGCGGTCGGCTGGGGGAACATCGCGGACGACGTTTACTCAGCGAACATGTTCATGGGCTCGGTGGCCATGCATCTGGCGGAAATCGTGGGCGTTGGGGTCAACGTCAAGTACTACATGGAAGGCTACGAGGGCGACCTCGACAGCGGCTTTGGCTTCGACATCGGCCTGGGGATGCATGTGACGGACGAGTTCGTTGTCGGCATCATGGCCCAGGACGTTGGTGGAGTGACGCTCGTCGAGGGAGAGACCATCAGCCCGGCGTACGTGGCCGGAATGGGTGTCACGCTACTTGAGGGCGCCCTGACCTTGGCCACGGACGTCAAGCTGGCAGGCGACGACATCGACATCTGCATGGGGCTTGACGTTCAGCTGATCGAGAACCTGGCCATCCGTGGCGGCTTGGTGCTGCCGGAGATGGACTTCGATCAGTCCTATTTCTCACTGGGCGCCGGCGTCGCGTTTGCCGGGTTGAACATCGACGCTGCATACATCCTGTATGAGGACGTGGGCAACAGCCTGGTCCTCTCGGCAACCTTCAGCTTCGCTGAGCTGTTGCCGGAGCCCGAGCCGGAGCCAGTAGAGACTCCGCCGGAGGACTAGTAGCGACCTAGGTGTAACTTGTGCCCACCGGGGGCGGGTGACCATACCCCGCCCCCGGTATATTATGGTTTAATGTGCCCAGCCTTGATCGAATGCCGACTTCATGCTCTTGCGCCCCGCTTCGTCCTCGCTCTGCACGCGGTACCAGTACACTACGTTCTCGTCGACGTCCTCGTCGTCGTACGTGGTGCCCTCGGTCGTGGCGATCTCCTCGTACGGGCCGTCGTGCTGGGTAGCCCGGTGGACGATGTACTCTGTTGCCTCCTCCGCCGGCTCCCAAGTGACCCGGATCCAGTCTCGATGCTCCCCGTCCGTGGCCGTAACCCCCGTCGGGGGCAAGGGAAGCTCCGGGCCCTCGGAGAGCGCGTAGCCGGAGGCCCTTTCTGAGTCCTCGCTGCAGCCGCCCGGCCCGCAGGCGCGCACCTTGTACCAGTAGGTCCTGGCAACCGTTAGCTCCTCGGTGTCCACGTACAGGCCCTCCGTGGCAATGCCTACCTGCTCGTAATCGTCCGCTTCGCCTGGGGACCGCCAGATTTCATAGCGGTCCGCACTCTCCACTTCGGCCCATACCAATACCACCCGGTTTGCGTAGGTTCCGTCGCTGACCCGGAGGTCCGTGGGGGTGTCGGGGGGCTCGTCGAGCTCGTACAGCCCGCACCCGGAGAGGAGTGCCAGGCCCAGAGCGAGACAAACGGCGATGCCCCGCCGGGCGGGGCGTCCGGAAGGGGCTATCATTTGCGGGGCACTCTTTCGGTGGGTAACTGTCTGGCCTTGCATTGTAGGATCATCGTACTCGAAAGGTTGCCATGGGGACAGGCCCCTTCTCTCACTTGACGCGGGCACCTGGTTGGATGAAGCTTGCCGTGCGCTATTTCAGCCACAAGCGCCGGTGGTGAGAGAAAGATAGCCATGTGCAATAAGCTCGCTGTAAGTGTGGTGTTGGCCTTCTTCGTAGCTTTCCTGGTTTGTTTTTCGCTGTTGGGCGAGGACGCCGAGCCTACAGGGCCGGAGAACTCCACTGTGGACTCTGAAGAGGTCCAGACTCCCTCGGAGATAGTGGACGACCCTAAGGACGCCGAGCAAGTCATCGAGACGGACGAGTTCACCCTGGAGGTAAGCGGCCGGCAGACCTTTGGACTGCGGCTGGGCTTTGGGCACTCGGAGGCATTGCGCGCGGTGGGCCTTTCGCCGGGGGTGCCGGCCCTCGACCAGTCGCTCAAGGCGGATATCAGCGGCACCGCCCTGGGGTTCCTCACGCTGGAGGCGAGCTTCGACGACGCCAAGGGCGCCGCGTTTCAAGATCTGGTGATCAAGCTGGACCGGGAGCCGTGGTCGGGGGTGCTGGGGGACCTGACCGCCGGAGAGGCGGACCTGGGGATGCAGAGAAAGCATCTCCTGGGCGGAAGGCTCACTTACGACAGCGAGGAGTACACGATCACCGGGGTGCTCGGGCGGGAGCAGGGCATCTCCGAGGCGAAGATCTTCCGCGGTGAGTCCGCCCCCGCCGAGCGGCTGTTCTCCTATATGGATCCCCAGGAGCCGAGGGATCCGGCCCCGTACCGTGATTCAGTCCTGGGCCTCTATTACTACGATCTGCGTGTTCCGTATGTAGAAGGCTTCTCCGAGGTGGAGCTCTCTTTCCGGGTCGAGGAGGGACTGGGCGCTTTCCTCGCGCAGTATGACCTCGATTATTTGGCCGAGGGGTTCCAAGCCGCGCCAAGCAAGTCCCTGTCCAGCGGGGCGTTCTGGATCCTCGATGACGATGGCGACGTGCTGCTTTTGCGCAGCACCCCCGAGGTGCTCCTCCGCCGCAGGATCCGCGATGCGATCAGCGACTACAACACCAGGGAGGGACTTCCGGACGAGGACCGCATGCGGTATCCGTTTGTCGAAGGGTCAGAGCTGGAAGAAGAGTTCCTGGGCGGGCTCATGGACTACGCGCACCTCGAGGTGGACGAGGAGGCCTACGAGTTCCCCGACGCGGAGCGCGGGCGGTACCTGTCGCTTGGGGAGCGGGACGTGATCGAGGGCAGCGTTGAGCTCAGTGTGCGCCGGCCCGGGGAGGAGAGATTCCGCCCCATCGACGATCCGGCGTTGGCCGACTACAGCTGGGAACTCTTCCCCGAGCGGGGCGTCCTGCGGGTTGATTTCCCGGCCGAGTTTTTCGCCGAAAACGCCGGTCTCCGGGCGAACTTCGAGTACAGGCGTGAAGGGAACGTGTTCCATCTGGGGTTGTCGGTGATTCCTGGCTCGGAGCGGGTGTACTTGGACGGCGAGCGCCTGCAGCGGGCTACCGACTACACCGTTGACTACGAAGTAGGCATGGTGGTCCTGTTTACATCCTTGGGCGCCGATGAAGAGCTGCGGGTTGAATTCGAGCGGCAGCGTGGTGCTCTGGGAGTCCCCACCGAGTACGAGCGGGGCACCGTCGCCTTCACCTTCTCCGTGCCCGGCTCGGATAACCTGGAGGGGCTACTGGCCCGGGCGGCAGACGTGGGCAGTCCCCGGGACGACAGCCCCACCATGCCCAACACGCACGCGGTGGGTGGCCTGCGGGTGTCCGGCGATCTCGGCGGCTGGGACTACGGGTTTGTACTCGCAGGCTCACAGAACGTGTTCCCCCCGTGGGACAACGAGCGGCTCACCGTGCCCAACCAGGTCAATGTGATCACCGAGGCGCAAGGCTTGGATGCCGACTACACGGTGTTCGGCCATCAAAGCGGGCTCACTGTGTACGACGGGGAGGGATTCTTCCATTACAGCGGTGCCGAAGGGCTGGGCGGACAGGAAGTGCGCGACCTCCTCGCCCTGCCCGAAACACTGCTTGTCGCCGCCGACGAGGGGCTGACCGTGGTCGACCTGAGCGAGGAGTCCCCGTTCGACCGGGTGGGCTCGTGGAGCCGCCTGCGCCGGGAGCAGGGCCTGCCCGGGGAAGAGGTCAAGGCGCTCGCCCTGGGCGAGGATCTCGTGTACCTGGCTACTGAGGAGTCACTGGGGTGGTTCTCCCCGCCCGATGCGATCACGACCGAGGAGTGGGAACGCGAACCCCTGCCGGCCGAGGTTACCCCCACGGCGCTCCTGTGGGCCGAGGGCACTTTGTGCATGGGCACCGAGGAGGGGCTATACGCGTGGGACGGGGAGAGTTGGCAGGAGCAGGTGGCCGGGATACACACTGAGGTGCATGACCTGGCGTGGGTGGGGGGCAAGCTCTATGTTGCCACCTCCTGGGGAGTGCGTGAGGTGCGCGACGGGGAGGAAGAGTACGTATATCGGCCTCACGACGAATTCCTCGCCCTTGCGGTGCACCGTGGCGCGTTGTGGATGGCTGGCCCGGAGGGGTTGTTCCGGCACGACGAGCCATCGCCGGTCTTAGACGAGCCTCTGACTGCCGTGGGCCCGGGCGGCGACGCCCTGTGGACGGGCGGCACGGCCGACAATGATCTTGCGATGGACCTGTGGCGCATTGAAAATGGCGATGTGGAGCGTTTCCCCGCCGATGAGACGCGCATCGAGGGGCAGGATCTGGGGAGATTTGAGGATATCCCGCGCATAGGACACACCGCGGTTGGATTTGCCGGAAAGCTCGCCCTGGCTCGCGAGGCGGGCGATTGGAGCTGGGACATCACCTTGGACTCGCGGGGAAGCGAGTACCAGGAGATCGGAAGCTCGCGCGGCGCAGAAACTCACAGCGCTGCAATATCCTTGACGCACGATGGCGGCCCCTGGGTGTGGGGGATCGATGCCAGAACCAGCTGGGCGGAGGACTCCCCGGGGGCAGGTTCCTTCGCCGACAATCACCGCTTGGGCTTCTCCGTGAACTACGCGGAGGATGGCGACTGGGGCGCCGGCCTGCGGGCCCACTGGGAGCTGAGCGACGCCATCGGCGATCCCAGGAGTGCCCTGGTGGGAAGCCTGGACCTCTCTTGGTCTCCGGGGCCTAAATACTCCCTGGGGCTCTCACCCAGGCTCCCGAGCGACGGATGGTTCGACCCCTCGGTGTTGGAGTCGGGCTACCGGGTGAGGGCTGAGTTCCCCGGGGATACGTGGTCGGGGAAGCTTGCCCTGTCCGGAGACCTGCGGGCGCCGGACTGGTATACCTCCGGCAAGCTCGCAG
>JAWOCQ010000058.1:0-9393 GCA_046483725.1 Candidatus Bipolaricaulota bacterium | reverse complement strand
GAGAACATGGTGGAGAACTCGCGTCGTCTCGGGGAGTACATGCGGCAGGAACTACGCAAGCTCACCAACCCCCTGATAAGCGAGATCCGCGGAAAAGGGCTGTTCGTGGGGGTCGAGCTTGCCTCCAAGGCACGGCCGTACTGCGAGGCGTTGAAGGACGAGGGTCTTCTGTGCAAGGAAACCCATGAGAACGTGGTAAGGTTCGCCCCTCCGCTAGTCATCACCAAGGAAGAACTCGACTGGGGGCTGGAGAGAATACGGAGGGTGTTTTCCTAGCACCAGAGCAGGAAGGAAACCGCCCGAGCGGTTTGACGGACAGGTGATCACGGCTACACTGTGAGCCATCTATGGGTGGTGGGAGGTGTGTGGGATGAGGTCCATTTTCCGCCTTATGGCTGTATTGGTTCTGGTTTTGGGCTTCGCCGGAGTTGCACAGGAAACCATAAGCATTGGCATAGTCGGCCCCATGGGATACATGCATGGAGAGCATCACTGGCAGGGTGCCAGCATGGCGGCTGAGGAGATCAATGACGCGGGCGGGATTCAGATCGGGGGCGAGGTGTTCGAGATCGAGCTGATCCGCGTGGACTCAAACGAGTTTGAGAGCATTCCCGATGCTGTGTCCGCTGTGGAGCGGGCTATTGCCGCCCAGCGAGTTGATTTTCTGATCGGCGGAAGCTTAAGTGAGGCCGTGTTCCCAATGACTGAGAGGGCGGCCGATCACGACAAGATATTCCTGATCGCCGGGGCGGCCGCAGATCAGCTCCTGAAGGGCCGTGTGGACCAGGACTACGAGCGGTACAAGAACTTGTTCCGGGTCACGCCCATTCGTTCCAGCGACCTGGGCAAGCTATCGGTGTTGCTGCTTCTGGATGTGGCTTCCGCGATGCGCGAAGAGCTGGACCTGGATTCCCTCCGCGTGGCCGTTGTTGCCGAGCGAGCAGAGTGGGCAGAGGAGCTTGTGCGACATGTGGAGATGCTAATCGAGGCTCCGAGGCCGCAAGGGCTAGGCGGAGAGCATGTGGGGACGTGGCGGCCGTCGGCACGGGCCACAGATGTAACATCCGAGCTTGCGGCAATAGAGCGTGCAGAAGCACACATCATCTACACGGCATTCAACCAGCTGGTGGGGATTCCCTTTGGTCGGGAGTGGGGACGATTGCAGATCCCCGCCGCGACGGTGGGCATCAACGTCCAGGCGCAAAGCGGAAGATGGCTGGAAAACACAGACGGATATGGTGCCTACACGGCGACAGCTGGGATCTATGCCCAGGACGTGGCTACAACTCCCGCTACAATCGAATTCGTAGAGGAGTTCGTCGACCGTGTCGGGGAGCTCCCTGTATACACAGCGGCGACCTACGACGCTGTCCACATTTTGGCTGCAGCGCTTGAGCGGGCAGGAACTATGGATACCGACGCTGTGGTAGCTGCGTTGGAACAGACGAACTACGCAGGGACGATGGCGCAGTTTGTGTTCGACGAGGTCCATGATCTGACTTGGGGGCCCGAGTATGCCACCGGCCTGGGTGTGCAGTGGGTGGACGGAGAAGCTAGAGCCTTTTGGCCGCTTGAATGGCAGCCAGCGCCAGCGGATCAACCCGAGTTCACAGTGACCTATCCGGGCACGATTCCCTACCAGATTCCCCCGTGGGTGGCGGACCACTGGGGAGCTGATGAAGAATAGCAGTAGCTTGTCGGGGGCCCCCTAGCGTGGGTGCCCCCGACCTGCATAATGCTCGCTGATATCATCGTACGCGGTCTCGTCAACAGCGGTGTGTATGCCATGTTGGCCCTGGGGTTCGCCCTCGTGTTTGGCGTAGGGAGAGTGCTAAACCTCGCACATACTGCGTTCTTCATGGTCGCCAGCTATGGGATCTTCTACTTCGTCGGTGCAGGCACAGGAATGCCGCTGGCTGTCGTTCTGACCTCTCTGGGAGTAGTGCTCCTCGGGCTCCTTCTGTACAAGCTTTTTATCGAACCGGTACGCGAGATGGAGGCCACGGTTCTTATCACCTCCTTGGCTACAGCAGTACTGCTTCAGGAACTGATGCTCCTTTTCTTCGGCCGGCAACACGGGCGCGTACCGGAAGTCTTTCCTGGCTTTACGCGCGTGTTGGGCATGCGAGTGGGAAACCAAGAGATTGCCACCGTGGTATTGGCAGCACTCTGTCTAGTTGGCACCTGGCTGTTGCTCTCACGGACGCGACTCGGACTGGCCATTCGTACTGCAGCACAGGATGCGGAAGTAGCAAACCTGATGGGAATCAACGTCAAACGCGTTACGCAGGTGGTCGTGGCTGTGGGAATGTTGTTGGCCTCGCTGGCGGGGGCCGCCCTCGCACCATTGGTAACAGTGCAACCCCATATGTGGATGGACCGTCTGGTGATCGTCCTTGCGGCCGTTGTGCTCGGAGGCCTGGGGAGCTTGAAGGGGAGCTTGCTTGGGGCCGTGATTCTAGCTTTCGCTGAGGCAGGCGTGGTCTTTCTCATACCCGGAGGGTCCTTCCTGCGCACTGCAGTGGCCATGGCCATAATGCTTGCTGTGTTCCTGTTCCGCCCCGAGGGGCTATTCGGAACAGGGCTTGCTGAGGAGTCGTAGTGTTCCATTTGCGTGTTGCGGGGCGGTATCTGCAAAGCGAGCTCTTCGCCCTGCCTACGCGGATGCTCGCATTGCTTTTCATCATTGGACTGCTGGCCTTTCCCTTGTTTAGCCAACATCCTTACGTCCTCCGCGTCCTGATCTTGACCGCCATTTTCACGATGTACGCGGTGAGCTGGGACGTGCTTGCCGGCTATGCCGGCCAGATTAGCCTTGGCCACGCGCTCTTCTTTGGCGTTGGGGCGTATACGGTCGCCCTGCTTAACACGAGAGTTGGCCTTCCTCCCGTTTTGAGTATACCTCTGGGTGCTCTGGCGGCCATGGCCGCGGGCCTGCTCGTCGGCGTGCCCTGTCTACGCCTGCGCAAGTATTACCTAGCGCTAGCCACGCTTGCCTTTCCATTGATGCTTACAGGAGTTGTGTACATGTTTCCCCGGTACACTGGGGGGGAGCTCGGGATCTTTGGGATCTCTCGGCTGGCAGCTACTCCCCTAACAGAGTACTACATTGCTACAGGGTCCATGCTGGCCATTGTGCTCGGGCTGTGGAAGCTTACAACGTCGCGCATCGGGCTCATCTTCCACGCTATCCGAGAGGATGAAGTAGTGGTGCGGGCACTGGGCATAAACTCCGTTCGCTACAAGCTTCTGGCCTTTATCGTTTCCGGACTGGTGGCGGGACTCTCCGGCGCGCTGTATGCCCACTTCGACCGCATCGCCGGCCCAAGCAATCTGGAGCTTTTCATGTCCTTCCAACCAGTGATCTGGACTATCTTCGGGGGGGCGGCGACGATCTACGGCCCTGTGACAGGCGTGTTCATCCTCTACCCAGCGCTGGAGTCCCTTCGAGCACTCCCGGAATACCGAATGCTCATATTCGCCCTGCTAGTGCTTCTAGTACTGCGTTTCATGCCGAGTGGATTGGCTCCCTGGGTGCGGGAGAGGGCAGAAAAGGAGTGTCCCCACTGCAAGGTTAAGAACGCCTTCCTACGCTCGTCCTGTCGAACCTGCCGAACGGAATTGAGCCCTTAGAGCCCGAGGTATGAGCGGCGTACCACTTCGTCGGCCAGCAACTCCTCGGGAGAGCCCTCGGCTACTATACGCCCTTGGGAAAGCACATACCCCGAGTTGGCCATCGACAGTGCCAGTTCTGCATCCTGCTCCACAAGGAGGATCCCTAACCCCCTAGCCTTGATCTCGCCGATCCGCTCGAACAAAGGCCTCTTCACCAGAGGCGCCAGGCCTGTCGAAGGCTCATCGATCAACAGCAATTTGGGGCCGGTCATCAGGGCCCTGCCGATGGCGAGCATCTGCTGTTCACCTCCGGAAAGGGTTCCGGCACGCTGGCGCGACCTCTCCCGCAGGACAGGAAATAGATCGTATACTTCGTCCAGTCTTTGGCGGACCCCTTTTCGGCTTCGCACAAGGTAGGCCCCCGCACGGAGGTTTTCCTCCACGTTCATTTCACGAAACGGACGGCGCCGTTCAGGGCAGAGAATCAGTCCTCGCGCTGCGATTTCATAGGCGGGCAGTCGATCGACCCGTTCCTCACCGAACCGTACCTCCCCTACGAGCCGTGCTTGGCTTTGGTGGGACGCATGTTGCTCCCAACGGACAAGCCCCGAGAGCGCCCGAAGCAACGTGGTCTTGCCTGCACCGTTAGGGCCTACCAGACTCACCATGTCCCCCGCCCCAACTTGTAAACTGGCCTCGTGGAGGATAAGCGCCGGCCCGTACGAAACTGACAAATCCTGAACCCGCAACCCTGTGGCCATTAGGGTGCCTCCCCAGGTGCATCGCCCACCGTTTGGCCGGTGTAGACTTCCACCACCCGTGGGTCGTTCACCACCTCTTCTGGAGCGCCATCGGCCAGCAACTCTCCGAAGTGCATCACCAGGATACGATCAGCGATCCGCATCAGCTCGGAAAGCTTGTGCTCGACGATCAGCATGGCACAGCCCTCGGTGTGTAGTCGGCCAAACCGGCCGCCCTTTCGCAGGCGATGAACCGAAGTTGCCAGCAATCGCGTTTCCGACTGGCTAAGCCCGGCAAACGGTTCATCCAGCATCAGTAGGTCCGGGCCGGTGGCGATCGCTCGGGCGATCTCCAGCCGTTTTAGGTCGCCCTGCGAGAGGTCCGCAGCAGGTGAGAGGGCAAGATCGGATAGCCCTACAAACTCCAGCGCGTCCAAAGCCCGTGCTTGCACAGTCTTCACCCACTCCCCCTGCCGGGCGACCCGCGGGTTGTACAAGCCCACCATGACATTGGCGATGAGGGGCAGTCGCTTCATCGGCCGGCTCTTTTGAAAGGTGCCGGTGATCCCTTGTACTACCCGCTTCCACGTGGGATGAGAGGTGATATCCTCACCTCTCACCACCACCCGGCCCGCGTCGGGCCTGATTAGACCCATGATAAGCCTTACAAGCGTGGTCTTCCCCGCTCCGTTGGGTCCGATGAGTCCGACAATCTCGTGCGGTTGGATCTCAAAGGAAACCCGCCGTACAGCTTCCAACCCGCCGAACCGTTTGCAGAGTTCGGTGACTGCGAAGAACCGCTCCCTCAAAGCCCCTCGCTCTCCTCGCGGAGCTCGCGCCGGGACACCTTGCCGACATCGGTCTTAGGGAGCTCGCTACGGAACTCGACTACCCTGGGGACCTTGTACGAGGCCAGCCTTCCCTTGAGGAAGTCACGGATCTCCGCCTCGGTGACCCTCCCCCGTGCCTCGGGCCGGAGTACCACATAGGCCATTGGGTATTCCCGGTCCTTGGGATCCTTGGCTCCGACCACGCCAGCCGCTTTGACCATCGGGTGCTGGCCGAGGAGCTCTTCAATCTCCCTAAGAAAAACCGAGAAGCCTTTGTGCTTGATCAGATCTTTCGTCCGTGCGCAGTAGTAAAAATACCCTTCTTCATCTATGCGAACTAGATCACCGGTGCGAAACCAAAACCGCCCATCCATTTCGGTGAACGACCTTCCGTTTTCCTCATCCCGTTGCCAATAGCCCGAAGTGATATTGGGCCCGGCCAGTACCAGCTCCCCTATCTCCCCCACCGGGAGCAATTCTCCCTCCTCCACGTCGGCCACTGCCGCGTGCACATTGGGAATAGGCACTCCGAACGAACCACGTTTGATTCGCTGCGGCGGGCTCACGTGGCTCACGCCGGAGGTCTCCGTCATGCCGAAGCCCTCCATGATGGCTCGCCCGGTGCGTGCTTCCCAAGCTGTGGCAATTGTCTCCGGAAGCGCGTCCGCTCCGCTGACGATCAGCTTCATCCTGTTCCAGTCGACGAGTGTGGTCTTCGAGTGGTCCTTCAGAACGTCGTACAGCGCGGGCACACCGTAGAACACCGTGACCTTCTCCCGCTCGATGGCCGGCAGAATGTGCCCCAAATCGAGTGACGTGAACAGGACCATGGTAGCTCCCAACTCGACCCCCACCAGTAGTGCAGCAACCTGTCCATAGATGTGATACAGGGGAAGCGATGCCGCGATGGCCTCTTCCCCCTCCACCAGAGTGGGGAAAAACGCTCGCAGCTGTCTGGCACAGGAGACCAGATTGGCATGTGTAAGCCGCACACCCTTGGGCTGGGCCGCGGTACCCCCCGTATAGGGAAGCACTGCCAGGTCCTCCCGGGGATCTACTTCGACCGGCGAAAAGGAATCTACGCTCCGCCGTAGGAGCTTCTGGAAGCTGTATACCCCTGACTTGTTGGGTATCGATACCTTCTTGGCGAATACCCCCTTCAGCGTGGGGAGGTACTCGTGAGCACCGGTCACGATTACTCCAGACAGGTCGACCGCGGCCCGCTCTACATTGTCGTAAAGAACATCTTGGCACACGACGTAGCTGGAGCCGCTGTCTTTAAGCTGGAAGGCCAGCTCTGAGCTAGAGTAGGCCGGGCTCACTGGGACCACTACAGCTCCCGCCTTGACCGCCCCAAAATAGGCGATCACAAACTGCGGGCTGTTCAGAAGATATAGGGCAACTCGGTCACCCTTTTTCACCCCCAGCTCGCCCAAGGCGGCGGCAAAAGCATCGGCCTTCTCCTTGAGCTCAGCGTAGCACAACGCAGCGCCATAGAAGCGCAGTGCGGCCCGGCGCGGGAATGACTCGGCTGCCCCATCCAACAGGGTCCACAAAGCACCGGGAGATACCTTCACCCCTGCCGGGGCCCCTTCATCGTAATAGCGCGTCCACGGCCTATCGTTATATGGATACTCCTGGCTCATGCCATCGCCTCTTTGTGTTCGGGCAACCCCCAAGCGTACGTCACACGCATCACACACTACACGCATTATAGGCATGGAGCCTCAGCGATCAACAAAGACATCGAGCTGTTGGCACCAGGAGGCTCGCGCGCCTACTCCCTTTTGCAGTAAGCCGGCGGCCACCCAATAGGACGCCGGAGGTAAGTGCGAGGTGACCGCCGGCTTAGAGGGCGTGCAGGATATCACCCGCGATGTTCACCGCATGGTCGCCGATTCTTTCCAAGTTGTGTAAGATCTCCACGAACAACACCCCGGCTGCGGGATTACAGACACCCTCGTCCAATCGCTTGAAGTGATTGCTCCGGAACTGCTGCTCCAGGTGATCCACCTCCGCCTCCAAATATAGCACCCGTTGGGCTTGGTCTGCATCCTCCTCCCGGAGGGCGCCCAGCGTTTGCTCATAAAGAACGGTAGTTCTCTCAAACATCGAATCAAGGTCGGAAAGCGCCTCAGCGGAAAAGTAGTAGCGCTTGCGCTGTACCAAGGTTCCTCGCTCAGCGATGTTCACCGCTTGATCGCCCACCCGCTCTACATCACCGGTTACGTGTTGCAGGACGTGCAGGCGTCGGCCCTCGTCCTGGGAGACCGCGTCGCTTGGTATACGTTCCAGGTAGCCCTCAATAGCCCGCTTGAGTGCGTCCACACACTCTTCGAGCTCCAACACATCGGCAAATGCGTCCTGGTCTTCGTCGAGTAGGCCATCCCGACAACGGGCGATCATCCCCTTGGTCATGTCCCCCATCCTTAGGACCTCTTGCCTGGCTTGGTTCAGTGCTACCGCAGGCGCGGCCAGGAAGGACTCCGCCAGGTATTGCGGCGTGGCTGTCTCCGTACGCTCCCTTCCCCGGACTAGCTTTTCCACGAGCCACGCCAGCTTGCCTACCAAAGGCAGGGCAATAATCGTAGCGCCAAGGTTGAAAAACGCATGGGCGTTGGCAATCTGCCGCTCAAGGACCGGTGAAGTCAACTCCACCAAACTGGCATACAAAGGGACCAATGGGAGAAGTACGGCCACGCTCAAAACGTTTAGCGCGAGCTGGGCTCTGGCCAATCGGCGCGCTGACAGTGCCCCCCCGAGAGAGGCAAGCTGAGCGGTTATTGTGGTTCCGATGTTCGCTCCCAGGACCAAAGCGATTGCCGCAGGCAGTGTAAGGATTCCGGCTGAACCCATGGCGATCACCAACCCGATTGTTGCCGACGAGCTTTGGATGAGCGCGGTTACGCCAGCCCCAATCAGCACCCCTAGTGCTACGTTCGTCCCCAAAGACTCTAGAAGGCCGATGATCGTCTCGCTGTGGGCTAACCCGCCTAGTCCGCTGGACATTAGTGTCATCCCCAGGAACAGGATCCCAAAGCCCAATAGTGCGCGGCCTACATCGCCGGCCCGTCGGTTGTGGAACAACTCCGACATGAGAAAGCCAAGGGCGATCATTGGCAAATAGTAGTCCCCAATGGGAAAGGCGATGAGCTGAGCGGTCACGGAGGTCCCGATCTCCGTACCCAGCATGACACCGATTCCGTTGCGCAGGGTGAGGGCGCCCGCATTAAGCAAGCCGATGACCAGGACGTTCGCCATGCTGCTTGACTGCAGGATGCCAGCAGTCAAGGTTCCCACCAGCACCCCACGGTAAGCCTTATCGGTGACGCGCTCGAGGAACTCCCGCATGCGTGCGCCGACCGCTCGGGAGAGGGCACCGCTCAGCACCCGCAGCCCATAGAGAAATAGGGCCAGCCCACCCGTTGCACTGATTACGATCGTTGCTGTATCCATACGTACCCTCGGGCTTCCGCCAACACTGGATTCTCCGGAGCCCATGGGGGGAACGCAAGCGCATCTCGGCGGACAACTGACCAAACGCGCTGCGGATTTGTTCCTGCGCTCACCAGTGACACGGACCCAGGAGCCAGAGTGACGTGAGGGCTGTCTGCAGGCCCAGGTTGACCTTGACAAGCGCTCCCTAGTGCCTACAGTTGGGGATGCAAGACCGTACGAAGCGTGACTGCGTGGCCGTTGGGAGACACTCAACGAAGCAGTGCAAGCACGTAGACGGTCGTAATTGAAAGTGAAAGGAGGGAGACACCAGTGGCCACCGGCAAGGTGAAGTGGTTCGACGATGCAAAGGGTTTTGGCTTCATCGAGCAGGAAGATGGGTCGGACGTGTTCGTCCACTACTCAGAGATCAACATGCCCGGTTTTAAGAGCCTCCGCGAGGGGCAGGAGGTAGAGTTCGAGATCGAGCAGAGTCCCAAAGGCCCACAAGCCAAGAACGCCACCCCACGCTGAGCCGTATGTAATCCCCGTGCGTGCTTAGGGAAGAGCGCGCCGCTACCGTTTCCAACCTGACACGGCGGGCGGCACGCCCGGGGGAGGTATGATGCGTGTCATCGTTCGTCGCTGCCTTGTTCAGGCACCAGGCTAGAAGCGGCAAGGCACTTTCCCTGAACGCTCAGCACCTTCCGCAGGACGCGATCGGCGAGTCCGGCGACAGCCTTCTCGATGGCCGCCCTGTCCTTCTCTGTGAG
>JAWOCQ010000027.1:0-4242 GCA_046483725.1 Candidatus Bipolaricaulota bacterium | reverse complement strand
CAGAACCCAACGGGGACCACCACCGGGCAGTCCAAGCGGGAGGCGATCGCAGCGCTTGCCGCTCGCTGGGGAATGACGATCGTGGAGGACATTCCCTACCGAAGGCTTCGCTACTACGGTACCCATGTGCCCCCCTACCGGGAGCTCGCTCCCGAACGGGTGGTGCAGCTTTCCTCGTTCAGCAAGTTGCTCGCGCCGGGGCTTCGGGTAGGTTGGGCTCTGGCCCAGCCGGAGGCGGTGGCCACCATGTCCAAGTTGGCTGAGGACACCTACATCACCCCGGCGATGCTGGCCCAGGGCGCCGTGTACGAGTTCCTTCGGGCCGGATACCTGGAGGACAACCTGGAGAGGCTCAAGGTACTGTACCGGCCTCGCCTGGAGGCAATGGTCGGGGCGCTGGAGCGTCACCTTCCCGAGGCACGGTGGATCCACCCCGAGGGGGGCTTCTTCGTAGGGCTGACGCTTCCGGAGGGTGTGGATGCGTCTGCAGTGGCCGATATCGCCCGGGAGAAGCATGGGCTGGTGCTGAGCGAAAGCGCCGGTTTCTTTGCCGATGGCGATCCTTCCCGATTCGTGCGGCTGCCGTTCTGTGCCTTGGGTGAGGAGGAAATCGACGAGGCAGTGGCTCGCCTGGCGCGAGCCGTGGACGAAGCCAAACAACGCAGGAGGTGACGACAAGTGGGTCGTCTGCAAGGCGTAGATGTGTTGAGGGCCGATCAGTTCACCCGAGACGAGTTGGACGAGATCATGGGGAGAGCAAGGGACTTCTCCGCCGCCCTGGAGCGCGGCGACCGGATGGACACCATGGCGGGGAACATCCTGGCCACGCTGTTCTACGAGCCCAGCACGCGCACCCGGCTTTCGTTCGAGACGGCGATGCTCCGTCTCGGAGGGCAGGTGGTCTCGGTGGCCGAACCGAAGAGCTCCTCCGCAGCGAAGGGCGAGTCTCTGCCGGACACCATCCGCACTGTGGAGGGGTACGCCGACATCATCGTTCTGCGGCACCCGATGGTGGGTTCAGCCGAGGAGGCGGCAAGCGCCACCGATCGCCCGGTGATCAACGCCGGCGATGGGGCGGGGCAACACCCCACGCAGGCGTTGCTGGACCTGTACACGATCTCCAGGGAGAAGGGGAAGGTCGACGGCCTGACCGTGACTTTGGCGGGTGACTTGAAGCATGGTCGGACCGTTCACTCCCTGGCTCAGGTGCTGTCGCGGTATGAGGTCAACCTGCAACTGGCTTCTCCTGCGGAGTTGAAGATGCCTTCGGAGATCGTGAAGCGCGTCCGGGAGGCGGGATTGACCGTGGAGGAGACCGAGGATCTGGCGAGCTCGCTCGCGAAGTCCGATGTGCTGTACATGACGCGGGTCCAGAGAGAGCGCTTCAGCGATCCTCAAGCGTACGAGCGGTTGAAGGGGGTGTTCGTGCTCACCCGTGCGATGCTTCAAGGCGCACGGGGAAAGGTCACCTTGATGCACCCGCTCCCGCGGGTGGACGAAATCGCACCGGAAGTGGACGACCTGCCTGAAGCAGCCTACTTCCGGCAAGCAGCCAACGGCGTGCCAGTGCGAATGGCGTTGCTGGCACTCATTGCTGGTCAGGCCTAACGTGTGGTGGGCCGGCCGTAAGGAAAGGAGCGACCGTGGATAGCCAGCCGAAGGTGTTCGACATCGAGATCAAGATGCTTGGCGGTCAAGGGACGTGCACCGCTGGACACAGCGAAGGCGAGACCTTCCTTGTCCGTGGAGACAGCGAAAGGTTCACGGCGGACGGCCTGTGTATACATGCCCTGTACAGTATGATTTCCAAGATCATCGCCATGCGCTATGGAGCGAGCTTCCCCTGGGCCAAAGACAACCCCGACGTGGTAACCCATGCGTGTCCGGATGCGTCGAACCCGCACACCTTCCAGCTTCGACGCATCCGGGGCTGAGCGGGGCTGGCGACGGGGGTCCCCTCCGGTACTTGGGTTGCCCGGAGGCGGCTCCCTGCAGATACTTTCGGAATTGCGGTGCCCGTGGGGCTTGTCCGGATCATGAAGTACCGGGCTGGGGAACCCGTAGGGCATTGCTTAAGGGGCATCGATGACGGACGCGGCGGGGAGTGGCAAGAGCGGTGTGGCTAGAGTCCGCTCGCTGGACAAGGCGCTTGAGGTGTTGCGGATACTGGCCGAGTACGAGAGCTGGGTGGATCTTCAGACCTTGGCTCAGCGGGCAGGACTGCCCAAGAGCACCTTGTCTCGGCTTCTGAGCACCCTGCGGGCGGGGAACTTCGTGTATCAGGAGCCGAGGACGCGCCAGTACCGCTTGGGTTGGTCGTTGGTCCACCTGGGCGAAGCGGCCAAGCGCCAGTTCAACCTAGCCCAGGTGTTGAGGCCTTTTCTCGAGCAGCTGGCACGAGAAACCGGGGAGACGGCTTCGCTCGCAGTGCTCGCTGGCCGACACGCCGTGTACATCGACCAGGTGGTAAGTCACAGCATCATCAAGGGTGTGCCCCCGGTGGGCTCGGCGCTGGACCTTCATTGCACCGCGGTGGGGAAGATGTTGCTTAGCTCTCTGCCGGAAGAGACCTTGGAGCAGCTGGTGCGGGAGCAAGGGCTGCCGCGGCGTACCGAGCGCAGCATCGACAACGCCGCCAGGCTCCGCCGGGAACTGAAGAAAATCCGCGAACAAGGTTATGCGGTCGACGACGAGGAGGCCGAACCCGGCGGACGCTGCGTGGCCGCCCCGGTGGTGGACGGTCAGGGCTCAGTGGTGGCCGCGGTGTCCATCACCGGCCCCACCAGCCGCATCACCCCCGAACGCATCCCTGAGTATGCGGAAATGGTGCGGCACGCCGCCGAACAGGCTTCCGCGCTCCTCTCGACCAGAGCGTAGGGGGACTGTCCCTCTATTTGGCATGCGAAAATCTCGCCACGCCCATATCAAAAAGAGGGACAGTCTCCCTTCAAAAGGCCGCCGGTGTGGTATATGTCGAGGGCCACTTTGCTCATTGGTTGGGCGCGCGTCAGCACTCCGTTGGGCCCCGAGATCTCCCCGGTCTCCAGGTTCAGCGTGACCCGGGAGGTGTCCTTCAGCGCAGCGGGAGGGCCATCGGGGAGTATTAGCAGCGGGAGCCCGGAGTTGATGGCGTTCCGCCGGTAGATTGCCCCGAAGCTGCGGCCGACGATGGCGGCGATCCCCAAAGCAATAAAGCAGTCCACCGCATGCTGCCGGGAGGACCCGGCGCCGAAGTTCTCCCCCACAAACAGGATGTCCCCGGGCTTTGCCCTCTGGGGGAAATCGTGCCACCCTTCCAGGTTTCCGAAGGCGTATTGGGCCATCTCCTGCGGGTCGGTGACCGCCAGGTGTGCGTTGTGGTAGATCTGGTCGGTGTCGATATCGTCGATCAGCACATCACTGGCGTCGTCGATCAGCACCGGCGTCCCCTTCAACGTTGTCCCCCTCATTGCTCCCTCCTATCAACTGGGATTGCGCCGCTCGTCCTCTTGTGGTGTCAGGACCTGGCCTTCCTTGACATCTCTCAGCCCTCGCACAACCTTCTGGCGGACGTAGATTGAGTACTGAATATCCTCTAATGAAGCGTCATCTGGGATGTCCGCCAACATACGTAACACCGCCTCTTGAGCCGTGCCCATCATTCCTCCCTCCTCTACTGTGGCATCATCGGTCATGCTGTCTCGAACTCGAGCAGTCTGAGCTGTTCGGGGGACGTCCTCCTGCTAAGATGGAGGAACTCGATCCCTACTACATGCCCCTGTGCGTCGAAGTCAAGAACGATGTCCGGCTGCACTTGTTCCGATTCGACGATGTGGGCGTCGGTCAAGCGGAAATAAAGAGCGTCGCTTTCTTTGTCCACCTTCAGTCTCATCTTTCCCTCCTCAGCCGCCTGTCGAAGAAAGCTGTCACCACTCGCTGCGGCGTAACGTGTGTGTTGACCACCACTCTTAGGAATCGCTCGCCCTGCTCCGCAATCGACTTTATGTAGTGCGTGTTCCCGTCCTCCCCTGTCTCAACTCGATCGGGAGACTCGATCGCCTTTCGGACCCATGTTTTGTCGATGCTTCGTTCGCGGAGTACCTGCTTGGCGTGTTGGCTCAATTCCATGTATATCCTACACCCGCCTTGCCCTCTCTACCTATGTACCCCTCAGGGGGTCACAGGCTCTCCGAGGACGTGATCTTGCCGCGCAGGGCCGAGGCGGCGGCGGTGACCGGCGAGCAAAGGTACGTCGGGCCTTTG
>JAWOCQ010000088.1:0-13397 GCA_046483725.1 Candidatus Bipolaricaulota bacterium | reverse complement strand
ATTCGAGCTCCGTCAGTTCACCCGCCTGGATTAGATTCTCCACGACCTTCCACGCAGCGCCGTCCCTGCTCAGAAGCTCCCGTACTGCTTGTTCGCGCATCGGATGAACGGCCGTGATGGACAGCAGATCTTGCGCGGCATCTCCGCTGGCTGCGAACGCGTCTCCTTCGTAGCCGATAAGGAGTTCCACTCGCGGCAGCTTGGCACTCAGAATCGCATGGGCTTGTCCAAGGGCCATCTCGCTCGGCGGCTCAACCCAGCCTGCAGCAGGTGGGCGGGTGGGCACAGCAAGATACGCGACCTGGGGGTCGAGTTGCCTCAGAAACTCGGCTACCCGCTCCAGCTCTTCGGGCCGATCGTTGATTCCCGACACGAGCATCGTCTCCGTAGCCAGCGTCCCTTGGAAGGTCCGGGAGAACTCCATGAGCCCAGCCTGGATCGCGGCCATGGAAAGGGACTTGTGGGGGCGGTTGACCCTGTGCCAGATGGACTCGGTCACTGCGTCCACCTTGAGGGACACCCAAGCCGCCTCGGCAAGGGCCTCCCGTACGCCCTCGCGGAAGATGAGCGAGGCGTTGCTGATCACGGCGATGGGCAGCCCAAGTCCTTTGAGCGCGTCGATCACCTGGCCCATGCCTAGATCCAACGTCGGCTCCCCGTCGGGGACGAAGGTGAGGTAGTCAACGGCCTCCCCCCCACCTTGTAGCTGCTGTACCTTGGCTTGTGCAGCCTTGCTGATCTCCTCTGGCTTGTAGAACGAACGGCGCTCGGTTTCCATGTGCATGGTGCGTCCCAACTGGCAGTAGACGCAGGAGTAAGTGCAGGCCTTCGGGGGGACGTTGTTGATACCCAAGGAGCGCCCTAGTCTGCGTGAGGGGACCGGACCGAAGACCAAGTTCACCTCCTGACTGGCCACTGGCTCAAGGGGTGGTCGCTTCCGTTGGGGCGATTACGAACTCCCATACGCGTTCAGCGAGCGTGGCAAATTGCACCCCTACTGGCCCCCCGGCAAGTACGGGAGGTGTGCCGGCATCCCCCTGCTTGACTACATCCGGAAGTATCGGGAGTCTGCCGAGGAGCCTTGCCCCAACCTGAGCGGCCATGCGCTCCCCACCACCCTGCCCGAAGAGCTCGATCTCCCCGCCGCAGTGCGGGCAGGTGAGCACTGACATGTTCTCCACGATGGCCGTTTTGTTCACTCCCACCTGCCGAGCGAACCGCACAGCCTTGCGCGCATCGAGCAGCGCGACCTCCTGCGGTGTGGTGACGATCAGGGCAGCGTCCACGTGGCCCAGGACCTGGACCACCGACAGGGGCTCATCGCCCGTTCCGGGAGGGAGGTCGACAACCAACAGGTCCAGCTCCCCCCACGCGACCTCCTCGATGAATTGCTGGATGGCCTTCATCTTCAGCGGCCCCCGCCAGATCACGGGAGCGTCACCGTCGGGGAGTCCGAAGGCAATGGACACCACATACAGGTTTTGCGGGGTGACCACCGGAAGGAGCCTCCCGTTTTCGGCGGACATCGTTGCTCCTTCGATACCCAGCATCTTGGGCGCGTTCGGCCCGTGCAGGTCAGCATCGAACAACCCCACCCGGAAGGATCTCGCGAGGGCCGCCGCTACATTAACCGCGACCGTTGTCTTGCCCACTCCTCCCTTCCCCGACATCACCATAAGCACGTGCTTGGCTTGTTTCATCCTCCGTCCTTTGGGGTCTTGAATTTGATCGTCACTCACCCCTGGAGTGACTCACTGCACAGGCAGCGCTGATGATAAGACGTTGGAGAAGGCTCGCCTTCTGGCGACGGTGCGACAGTTTGTGCCCGAGTGACTCCCACATTCAAGATCTGACCCCCTTCTGTAGGCGCTTCCAGAGGCCCAGCAGTGCACGGGCTGCCGGCCCGTCCGAACATGTCACAAGCGGGCACCCGTCCACCTGAGCGCGCGTGGCTTCCTCGTCGTAAGGGATCCACCCGACAAGCGGCAACTTTTGCTCCGCCGCCCACCTCTGCGTCTTGCGAGCGGCTGCCCTCTCCAGGTCGGCCTTGTTCATGGCTAAATAGATCTGCGCACCGAAGTGACGCGCGAGCGCCACGGCGCGTTCAAGGTCGTGTAGCGCCGAGACCGAGGGCTCAGTCACCACCAGCACGGCCGTGGCTCCAGCCAAGGACGCGATCACTGGGCAGCCGATGCCTGGGGCACCATCGACCAGGAGGAGTCTCCGCCCCTCCGAGGCGGCCCGCTGGCGCGCCCGTTGCTTGACCTGAGCCACCAGCTTCCCGGTGGCCTCCTCCCCCGGGCGGAGCTCCCCGTGGACCAGCGTGCCATAGGGCGTCCTGGAGACGTAGACGTGGCCGGAGAGCCGCGGGTTCAGCGTGACCGCCCCAGCTGGACAGACGTAGGCGCACACCCCGCATCCCTCACAGGACAAGGGATCCACTCCGAAGCTTCCGTTCACGTGTAAGATAGCTCTGAACCGGCAGGCCTCGCGGCACATCCCGCAGCCTGTGCACTCACTCTGATCGATCACGGCGAGCTCCGAGCCTTCGTAGCGCTCCGTGTCCTGGACCTGGTTTCCCATCAGCAGGTTTAGGTTTGCCGCGTCCACATCGCAGTCGGCGGTCAGCTTGTCCCCGGCCAGCGCCGCTAGGGATCCCACCACGGTGGTCTTACCGGTGCCCCCTTTGCCGGAGATCACCACGAGCTCGTTCATCGGGCCACCGCCACGCGGTTCGTGATGGAACTGTGGAGTTCGATCAACGGCTCTTTCCATTCCGGGAACGCCTCCACAAGGGGCTCGCCCCGGGCGTAGGCGGCGGCGATTCGCCGGTCCATGGGGATGCGTAGGAGCACGGGGATCCCTTCTTGCTCGCAATAGCGGTCCACCTGGTCGGTACCGATTCCGTGCCGGTTGACTACCACACCGACCGGGAGCGCCAAGGCATAGCTGACTTCCACTGCGGCCTTGAGGTCATGGAGGCCAAAAGGCGTAGGCTCGGCCACGAGCAGGGCGAAGTCGGCCCCCTTAAGGGCGGCGATTACCGGACACCCAGTGCCCGGGGGGACGTCCAAGATCGTCAACTGGTTGGGGTTGCTCCGGTCTTTGAGCTGTTTGATGATCGGAGAAGCCATGGGCTCGCCCACATTGAGCATACCTTGCAGGAAGTCCAGACCTTTTCCCCTCCCCAAGTCGATCCATCCGATGGTCCGTGGGACCTCCGTGATCGCCCCCTCGGGGCAAACCATGGCACATAGCCCGCAGCCGTGGCAAAGCTCGGAATGAACCAGCACGCCTTTTTCGATTACCGCCAACGCCCCATAGCGGCAGGCATCGGCGCAGGCCCTACAACGGGTGCATTTGTCTTCGTCCACCTGAGGCACTAGGAGCTCTACCGACTCTCGCTTTGAGAGCTCAGGGCGGAGGAACAGATGGTCGTTGGGTTCTTCCACATCGCAGTCCACCAGCTGCACCGGACCTGCCTGTCGCAAGGCCAGGGCCAGGGACACGGCCACGGTGGTCTTTCCTGTGCCCCCTTTACCCGAGGCGATTGCAATGCGCAAGCCCTCCTCAGCCGTGACGGTCATGGAAGGCGTGCTGGGTACAGGGTTCGGCCTCGGAGAGATGGCCCTCTTGCCATGCCTGTAGTGCCTCCCGCACCGTGCCTGAAGCGCCGCTACACACCTCGATTCCGCTCTCGGAAAGCAGTGCGATCGCCCGGCGGCCGAGCCCGGCGCACAGGACAACGTCCACGCCCGCTGCAGCCAAGTGCTCGGCGGGAAGCCCGGCTCCGCCCATGTGCTCCGATTGGTTAGGGAGCACCTCTACCTTTTGGGTATCGGTATCGTAGATTGTGTAGGTGGGGACGCGACCAAAGTGCTCCCCCACACGGTCGTCCAGGCCTCCCCCGCCGCTGGTGGGAATACATAGCCTCATGGCTCTCACCTTTACCAGCGCGACCAGTGCGGCGGATAGGCGTACGGATCGTCCATCGGTGGTCCGTACGGTGTGCGCCTTAGCCCCTGGCCATAAGGCGGCCGACCGTAACCCGGGTAGCCGCCATAGGGAGCGCAACCAAACCGCCACCACCCGCGAGGAAGCCATGGGTAGAAGCGGCAGAAGGGGTACGGATTGCCAAGTCCGCGTCCGCCTCCTCTAATCCCAAATCCTCGACCTCGTCCGTAGAAACCCCGAGGCATACTATACACCCCCTTCCAGCTGCGAAAGTCTCCGCTTGACGTCTTCAAGCTCGGATTCCAGTTGCCCGACCTTAGTTTTCAGGACCTGCGGGTCTTCGGGTTGCACCGGCGCTGCAGGGCCTCCAGCGCTGCCCCACATACCAGCACCCATCCCCAGGCCTCGCCCTCTTCCCGCTCCACGGCCCATCCCGCGGCCGGCGCCACGCCCCATCCCCTGGGCACTGCCAGGGCCGCTTCGCGGCTCGCTGCCGAAGGACTCCGACGGGCCGGCTGAGGCGGACAAACTCCCTGTCAAATACGCGTCGACGGCCTCACCGACCGTCATCCCGGAAACAGGCAGCATGTCTACGCCCGCCTGTGAGAGCACTCCGGACACATTAGGCCCGAAGTTCCCCGCCAGGACCGCGCGTGGTGCCTTGCTCGCCACCATCTGCGCTGCCTGTATTCCGGCTCCAGAGGGTGCATCCTTGTGGGGGTTGGGCGCGACTGAGGCATCAGCGACCTTGCCATTTTGTAGCTCTACTACGGTGAAGGTGGGAGCGCGGCCGAACACCGATGACACCTGATCCTCGAGCCCGCCTTGCCCCGTTGCCACCACCAGACGCTCGCTCATCCTTCCTCCCGAGAGAGCTCGTCTACTCGCCGTTTGATCTCGGCCAGCTGCGCCTCCAAGCTCTCTGCTTGCGCAGTCAGCCAGGCCATCTCGTCTTCCCGGCTTGCCTGCGGTGCTGCCCACGGCGCGGGGGCTGTACCCGACCAGGGTGCGGTCGGTGCTTGCCTACCCATCCAAGCTTGAAATGCGGGAAGCTGGCCTGTTTGGGCCAGGTACTGAGCTCCCGGGGGCATCCCTCCCCAGCCTGGGGAATATCCAAAGCGCATCCATCCGGGTTGCCCGGTCATGTAGAACATATTGCGCCACCGCATGGGGATCACCTCCGGGCACATTGTAGACATATACACGCAATAGTCAAGTATGCTTCTGCGATTTCTTCTCATCATGTACGTTGGTGTACCGGTGCTAAATCCGCTGCGGAGTTTCCAGCTTCGGTGTGGCGGTGTGCGAAATGCGGATGCGGGCGCCGTGCGCTCAACTGCCGGGTACGCGCCACAGGAGAACCTCGGTGTCCCCTCCTCCGCTGGCCAGAAACGTTCCATCGGGGCTGAATACTACGGAGGCGACTGTACCCCGATGTCCCTGCAGGGTGTGTTCGGGCTGCACGGGGTCGGCTACCGCGACAGCACTTGGGGCAAGGTGTGCTCCCAGCACCATCCATACGTCGCTGTGTCCTCCACGCACCTTCACCACCTCCCCGGGCTATAGTAGCATTTCTCCGGCGCCATGGTTAGATGCGTGCCCAACAGCCGCAGGTTGGTCAGCGCTGGCCGCTCGGCGAACCTCAGCTCCCGCCCCAGTTCCCCAAGGTGGCTCGGTAGCGGTACCTGCTGGCGAGTTAACGTGTGCCAGTTTATGCTCAGGTCAGCTTGAAAGGGAAGATGCTGCTGGGGGGTGTTGGATGTATAGACAGGTCAAGGATGTGGTACTACATCTAAGTGCTGAGGACGTATTGCGCGGCCAGGGCATTGACCCGGGAAGGGCTCCGCAGCGCCTTGTGGACAGCGCAAACGCAGCAATTGAAGAAACTCATGCCCTGGTAAGCCCGGCTGCACTATACACGATAGTTAACGTGACCGACTTTGAGCATTATCGTATCTCATTCGAAGGCGGCAGCTTCGAAGGACCGCTAGTCGCCAGGGCGACGGCTGGGGCACAGCAGTTGAGTATCGCTCTCTGTACGATTGGAGAGTCACTGGAGAGAA
The DNA here is from genome assembly GCA_046483725.1 of Candidatus Bipolaricaulota bacterium. Taxonomy (GTDB): domain Bacteria; phylum Bipolaricaulota; class Bipolaricaulia; order Bipolaricaulales; family Bipolaricaulaceae; genus T3SED10-47. The sequence goes on along the minus strand of JAWOCQ010000088.1, from coordinate 7,380 downwards.
GAGTGGAAGAGATGATGCGCACGAACATGGTGGCGGCGGTAGCGCTTGATGGTGCTGGCACGGCTGCTCTGCGGAAGGTCTCACAAGCCGTTGAGGCCGGCATCAAGGACGAAGCCTGCAAGCGCGGCCTGACCGTAGGTATGCGTGCCCAACCTGGACAGGAGGGGTGGCCCATTGAGCAGCAGCGGCAGGTGTTCAGCGCGCTACCGGCTCACGAAATCGGGATACGTTTGACGGACGAGTTCCTCATGATACCAAAAAAGTCCGTGTCATTCGTCATTCCGAGTGGCAGGGCCCTTGACAGCCAGGCTGTGCCATGCGATGTGTGCTCAAAGCGAAGCCGTTGTGGGTGGCGGAAAGAGTCTGGCTCGGGTGGGATTGCCTGCCTGTCCACCGCCGAGGATGCTGAACATGTTTGGCGGCAGCAGGGCAGGTAGTGGGCTCTCCTGGCAGGTGGTCAGCTCCGGTTGTGGCCGCTGCGGTGCCGTAGCAGAGGAGGGTCGGCCTTTTAGGTGCGCCGGGCGCAGACGTCGCACGAGAGACATACACCCGGGGGATAAGGCTTTCCGCGCCGGCCCTACCATTGAGCGGTAATGGGTGCTGTTAGGGGCATGTAATGCTGCAAGCGACGCTCAGCGGGGCGATCCTGGTCGGCACGGGAGCTGTGTCCGCCGCGGTGGGAGCTGTGCTTTGGCAGAGGCAAGCGGTCTTCCGGGCGAGATTGCTCGCCGTTGTCTTGTTTATGGCAAGCTACTACGCGCTCGTCTCGGGCTTGGAAACCCTGGCGGCAGACCCTTCGGTGAAGGTCTTGCTCTCCAAGCTGGAACACGTTGCGGTAAACGCTCTGGGGCCGCTGTTCGTGCTGCTGGCACGGTCGTTCATCCGTCCGGCTCAGCGCCTGAGGCGAGGCGCCATGGTTCTCCTGTGGGCGATGCCCGCCGTGAACCTGGCTATGGCGGCCACCAACGAGTGGCACAACCTCATCTGGAGCGGATTCTCGCCGGGCCCGCCCGGTAGCAATATGCTCATCTACCACTACGGCCCGTGGTTCTACGTGACGGTGGCCACGGTGTATTTGTACTTGGCGGCGGCGACGTTTTGGTTGTTCCGTTGGGCGCAGCGGCGGGCGGACTTACAGCGACGGCAGGTCGCGGTTGTCCTCCTCGCCATGGCCATTCCCTGGGTCGCTAGCGTCCTGTATGTGTTCAGGCTCGTGCCCGTCGAGGGGCTCAACCTGACCCCCATGGCCTTTGCTGGAACTGCGGCCATCTTGGCGTGGAGCCTTTTTCCTGCCAGGCCGTTCGAGCTCGTTCCGCTGGCGCGGAGGACGCTGGTGGAGAGCCTCCCCGACGGGATGCTCGTCTTGGACGCTGAGGGCCAGGTTGTCGACACGAACCCAGCGGCTGACGAGCTGCTGGGATTGCCTGGGGATGCTACGGGCCTGTTGGCAGACGAGATGGTTCAGCCGTGGCCGGAACTGAAGGCGGAGCTGGCCGCGACCCCTCCAAGGCGAGCCGAGGTGCGCTGCGGGCAAGACATGTGGTTGGAGGTGAGGACGAGACCCTTGCATGGGGGCTTGGCCCGCCTCGAAGGTACGTTGGTAGTACTGCGTGACGTCACCGAGCGGGTGCGGGCAGAGGAGAGGATTCGCAGCTCGGAGAAGGAATTCCGCGACTTGGTGGAGTCGGCGCTCGTTGGTGTCTACAGGACCAACCTTGCGGGCGAGATCCTCTATGTGAACGACGTCATGTGGCGTATGTTTGGGTATACCTCTGCTGAAGAGTTCATAGCGACGGGAGCGGCCGCCGTGTACAAGGACCCCGCCGACCGGGCTGCCCTCATACAGGAGCTCAAAGAGGCCGGGCAGGTCACCGAATATGAGTTTGACGCGATTACAAAGCAAGGCGCGGTCAGGCGGATGCTCTTGAGCGGGCGCCTGTCGGGGAACACTGTGACTGGCATGATCATGGACATCACCGACAGGCGGCGGGCGGAGGAAGCCCTCCGGGAGAGCGAAGAGCGGTTTCGCCTTCTGTTCGAGCGGCTGGCAGATGCGGTGTTCATCACCGAGGACGATGGGCGGATTCTGGAGGCGAATGAGGCCGCTGTTGCACAGACCGGATACAGCCGGGAGGAGCTAAAGGGACTCAATGTAATGCGGGAGCTGGCGTCTGAGGAACCTGCGGACACCTATGCCCGGATAAGGGCAGCGCTAGATCGTGGGGAGACGGCCTACTTTGAGGAGCCCAAGCGCAGGAAAGACGGGAACCTATACTGGACTGAGTGCGCGCTCAGCCCTATCGAGCTGGGAGGCCGCTCGTGCGTGCTGTCTGTGAACCGGGACATTACTGCTCGGAAGAAGGCCGAAGAGCGGCTCCATTACCTGAGCACCCACGACTCACTCACCGGCGCTTACAACCGGGCGTACTTCGAGGAGGAGATGGCACGGCTATCTCGGGGGCGTCGGTTTCCTGTCGGCGTGTTTGTCTCTGATGTAAACGGACTCAAGACGGTTAACGACAGGGATGGCCATGCAGCGGGGGATGAGCTTCTGCAACGGGCGTTCCAGGTGCTGCGGGCCGCGGTGCGTGGCGAGGACGTGGTGGCCCGGATCGGCGGCGACGAGTTCGCCGGTCTTCTTCCGCAGACGGACGCCGACGCGGCCCAACGGTTTGCCGCACGGGTGCGGGCCTGTCTACAGGAGCACAACGCCGGGCATTCAGGTGTACGCTTGAGCATTGCTCTAGGGGTGGCCACGGCGACGCCCGATGAAACGCTGGATGCCGCTCTGCGTGAGGCGGACGCGCGGATGTATGAGGACAAGAGCGCGGGTGGGTCCCGCTGACTCCCCGCCCGCCGGGGGTGAGTCCTTCTCTGTGCATGAGTTTCCCGCTACTGGATGGCTCCAGGGTTGATCAGCGGACCACGTACCATGTGCGACGCCGCGGTCTGCCCGGCGCCAATATCCTCCACACCGCCCACGCTGCCAGGCCCAGCAAGAACCAGGGTGAGAGCACTACTCCCAGCAGCACGAGTACAACGATGACCCCGGCGAGCCCCAGGCCGAGCATGGTCCCGGCTCCGCCGATGAGTAACGCGACCAGGCCGGCCGCAAGCCCGAGCAGGCCACCCAAGAGCTGCATGATCAGCACCAGCGCGTACGCCATAAGTGTTTACCCTCCTTAGCCCCGGCCGGACAACCTCCAGCACGTGCTATAACATAACACTGTGACACCGCGGAGACAAGTGTGGGTGCCTCCTCCCCCGCCACCAACGAACTCTCATAGGTCGATGATGGTGACGCCCTCGCCGCCTTCGGCGGGCGGGGCGTAGTAAAATCGGCGAACATGAGGGGCCCGCCTCAGATACTGGTGGAGGCCTTGCCGTAGCGCGCCGGTGCCTTTGCCGTGCACGAGGCGGCCGGAATGCACCCCGGATACGAGCAGGCGATCCAGCCATTCGTCAACCGCCTTCCGTGCCTCCTCCACAGTCATGCCTCGCACGGAGAGCTCCATTGGTACGTCGGCCCTCCCAGAGTATTGAGGGCGCGCGGAGTATTGAGGGCGCGCGGAGTCGGGGGAAGGCGGCGCCTCGGCTGGTTCCACGGCGTCATGTGGCAATTCGACTCGGCGTCCCTTGACCTCGACCTCTACCCGTTGGCCCTCGGCCCCACGCACGAGCCCCAACGCGCCGGTGCTGCGGATGCGCACTGTCTCGCCCTCTTGGAGGGAGCGGGGAGGGTGGGGCTTGCTCTTGGGCTCATCGGGAAGCCTGCTGGCCAAGTCCTCCAACCGGCGCAACGTCTCCCGACGTTCCTCCGCAGTCTGCCGGGAGCGGGCCTCGGCGATCAACTCCCCCAGCTCGCGGCGCGCTCCCGAGATCTTTTCCTCGAGGGACGCCAGTTCCCGCCCCAGCGCCTCGGTCTTGCGCTCCTTTAGTTCTTCCAGACGGCGCTCGCACTCCGCTCGGAGTTTGGTCAGCCGTGCCCTCTGAGAATCCATGTCGGCGCGGGCCAGTCGGGCAGCCGAGCGCTCTCGCTGGAGCTCCTCGATGACGTTGTCGGCTCGGACCTCTTCGGTTGACAGGCGAGCCTTCGCCCGCTCTACTAGCGCCTCAGGGAGCCCCAGCCGCTCGGCGATGATCAGGGCGCAAGAGCGCCCCGGCACGCCCTCCAGCACACGATAGGTCGGGGACAGCGATTGCAGGTCGAACTCCATAGAGCAGGACACGATACCGGGGTGGGAGATGGCGTAGTGTTTGAGCGGTGTCAGATGGGTGGCCACGGCTGCCGGACAGCCTACCTCCAGCAGCTGTTCCAGGATGGCCAGCCCCAGGGCCGCCCCTTCTTGGGGATCGGTGCCTGCGCCAAGCTCGTCCAACAGCACGAGGGTCGACCCATCCGCCTCGCCTAGGAGATCGATTATGTTCTTCATGTGCGAGGAAAAGGTTGACAGGTTCTGTTCTATGGATTGCTCCTCTCCGATATCCGAGCGCACCTGGGGGAACACTGTGAGCGCGGTGCGCGGTGAGGCAGGTATGGGAATGCCCGACTGGGCCATCAAAGTCAGAAGGCCGATTGTCTTCAAGGAAACCGTCTTGCCCCCCGTGTTGGGGCCGGTGATCAGCGCCACGCGCCGCCGCTCCCCGAAACTCAGCGAGATGGGAACGGCCCGCTCGCCGAGGAGCGGGTGGCGCGCCTCGCGCAGTTCCACCAGGCCGTCGTCGGTGAGGTTGGGCACCACGGCCCGGGCGAAAAGCGCGTACTTCGCCCTGGCGTACAGGGAATCGAGCCGGGCCAGAACCTCTAGGTCTCTGCGGATGCGGGGCTCCTCGGCCAGGAACTTCTGGGCAAGCTCGGCCAGGATACGTAGCTCCTCCCGCCAGATGTCGTCCCCCATCTCTCGCAGGCGGTTGTTGAGCTGGACGGCTGCGGCGGGCTCGGCGAACATGGTCTGTCCGCTGGCAGAGCTGTCGTGGACCACAACTTGTCCGTGCCCTGCCGCACCCGATTTTAGCGGGAGCACCAGCCGACCTCCGCGCTGTGTGATCACCGGCTCCTGCAGCCAGTCCCGGTGACGATCCATAAACGAGCGCAGTGCTCCTTGGATGTCGCTTGTGAGTTGTCGTCGCTGTTTGTGCAGCTGGCGGAGCTTGGGGCTGGCGTCCTCGCGGATGCTCCCCCGCTCGTCTATCGCTCGCCGTACGCTGGTGACCAAGGTCTCCTGGTCGGAAAGCTTCCGGGATAAGGCGGTTAGCCGTGGCGTGTCGTCGCCGGACAAAGCATCCCGCACTCGCACCGCGGCCTCCAGGGTTTCGGCCACGGTCAGGAGGTCCTCTGGGTCCAGCGAACCCCGCTCATGGGCCTCCTCCAGTATTGGGCGCAGTTCTTGGATTCCTCCGGGCGAGAACCCGTCTTGCACGGCGTTGATCATCTCCTGCACTCTCGACAGCTCCTCGGCGACTGCCTCCCTGTCCGGCGAGGGCTGGAGAGCGCGCACGGCCTCGGCGCCCAGGGTGGACCCTGCCATCCGGGCGACATGGTCTAAGACCTTCGCCAGCTCGAGGTCCCGCAGGGTGCGGGCGTTGGCCACGCTCACGGCAGGAGCCCCCCCTTTTGGGCGAGGATGCTCTTGGCTTCCGCCACCATCTGGTCAAGGATGCTTTGCACGGGAAGGATCTCCCGAATGAGCCCTGCGATCTGGCCGGCCATCAGAGAACCACGCTCGCGGTCGCCCTCGCAGACTGCACGACGCAGCCCTCCGGTGGCCATGGCCTCGAATTCCTCGGCTGAACCTCCTCGGTTCTCGCAGTGGGCCAGGTCCTTGGTCAGCTTGTTGACAAGGCATCTTACGGGTCTTCCCACGGACTGCCCTGTAATGATGGTGTCCCTGTCCTTTGCCTGCAGGACGGCTTCTTTGAACGCCTTGTGTACCGGAGCCTCCTCGGAGGCCAGCAGTCGGGTGCCCAGCTGGACTGCTTCCGCTCCCAGGGCCAGCGCGGCGGCCATCCCTCGGCCGTCGGCTATTCCGCCCGCGGCGACCACGGGGATAGTGACTGCATCAACCACCTGAGGAACGAGGGTCATGGAGGTGACTGTGCCCACATGCCCGCCCGCCTCGGTGCCCTCAGCTACGACGCCGTCGGCACCAAGTTTCTCCATTCTCACCGCCAAAGCGACGGCGGGGACCACTGGAAACACGAGTATCCCAGCGGATTTCAAGGCCTCCATATAACGGGCGGGGCTGCCCGCACCTGTGGCGACAGCGGGAACCCGAGCTCGAACGAGCACCTCCACCTGCTCGGGCACATGCTGGTCCATGAGCATGAGATTCACCCCGAAGGGTCTGTCGGTCAGGCGGCGGACCTCGGAGATCGCTTCCTCCAGCTTCTCCGGACTGAGCCCGCCCGACGCCAACACGCCCAGCCCTCCGGATTGGGACACAGCAGCCACCAATGGAGGGCGGGAAACGTGGGCCATTCCTCCCAGGAGGATCGGATAGTGGATTCCAAGCAGCGCACAAATACGGTTCCCCATGACTCAATGACTATAGCCGCCGTGGCGGCCTAACGCTAGAACAGCGTCCGGATCGCCCCTACAATGCACAGTGGAGGTCACCATGCCAGCTAATCTGACACCGGAATTCTTGGCTGCGCGACAGCGGTTCAACCAGGCGAAGAGCGATGAAGAGCGTTTGGATGCGTTGCAGGAGATGCTGGCCACCATCCCCAAGCACAAGGGGACCGAGAAGATGCAGGCGGACCTCAAACGGCGCTTGGCAAAGCTCAAGGAGCGGACGGAGCAACGACGCCGCTCCGGGAAGTCGGGAGGGCCGTCGCACCACGTGGAGCCCGAAGGCGCGGCGCAGATCGCTCTGATTGGGCCTCCCAATGCGGGTAAGTCCTCTCTGGTAGCTGCACTGACCAACGCGAAAACGGAGGTTGAACCGTATCCGATGTCTACGTTCCGACCGGTCCCCGGAATGATGCCGTATGAGGATGTACAGATGCAGCTTGTGGACCTTCCTCCTGTCACTCCCGAGCACACCGAAGGATGGGTGTTCAGCGCTGCACGCACGGCCGACGCCGTGGCCCTGTGCTGGAATCTTGCAGATGAAGGGAGTCCTCAGGCTGTAACGCAGGTACTGGAGATGCTTTCCGAACGGCATGTACGGCTATCCGGGCGGCCCAGCGGAGAGGTCGATTGGCGTACGGTGGAGCGGCGCACCCTGCTTGTAGCGACGAAACTGGATCTGGCACAGGAGGGCTTGGCGCCGGCTGAGAAGTGGGCTGCGGGGAGCTTCCCGATTGTAGGGCTGTCCGTGGAGACGGGGCAAGGGCTGGATGAATGCAAGCGCCGGCTGTTTGAGATCGGTGATGTGG
>JAWOCQ010000078.1:0-13386 GCA_046483725.1 Candidatus Bipolaricaulota bacterium | reverse complement strand
GAAAAACACCGGGAGGTTCCAGTTTAGAGCCATCCTGGAAGAGTTGACAGCACTGATGGTGTATGAGATCACTCGTGATTTCCCTGTGCAGCCAATTCAGGTCGAAACACCCTTGGAGAAAACGGAAGGTGTGGAGCTGGCCAAACCCGTGGTCCTGGTCCCGATACTGCGTGCGGGGATCGTGATGCTGGACGGAGTGTTATCGCTCATTCCCAATGCCAGGGTAGGACACATCGGCATGTTCCGGGACCCCAGCACGTTACAGCCAGTTGACTACTACACGAAGCTGCCCCCGAACCTGGCCGATGCCCTGGTGATCGTGGTCGACCCCATGCTGGCAACGGGCGGCACCGCGGCCCATGCCGTATCGATCGTGAAGGAGCGCGAGGCGTCCGACGTGAGCTTCCTGTGCCTGGTGGCTGCGCCGGAGGGTGTGTCGGCATTCCGCAAGGCCCACACCGAGGTCCCAATCTACACCGCCGCATTGGACCGTCAGCTGGACAACCACGGATACATCCTGCCGGGGCTGGGAGACGCAGGGGATCGCTTGTTCGGAACGTAATGGAAGGAGGAACCATGAGACTGCGCGCACTGGTTACCGGGGGCTCCCGCGGTATCGGGGCGGCCACGGCCATCCGCCTGGCCCGCCAAGGGTACGACGTAGCGCTCAGCTTTCGCAGCAGCCGTCAGGACGCAGAAGAGACGGCCGCGGAGGTGGAGCGCATCGGCTGCCGTGCCGCGGTAGTGCAAGCCGACCTGGCCGACGCCCAGCAGGCGCGGGACCTAGTCCGAAGCGCCGCCGAGGCTCTAGGAGGACTGAATGCGCTGGTGAACAACGCGGGGTACGTCCAGCGAGTCCCATGGGACGAGGTGTCCCTTGAGGATTGGGACAGAATGGTTCAGGTTGCATTGACCTCGCCCTTCGTTTGCGCTCAGGTTGCGATCCCCTACATGAAAGAAGCGGAATTCGGCCGCATCGTCAATGTGTCTTCCCTTCGCGCACTCACCGGCTCCGCCCACGGGGTGCACTACTCTGCGGCCAAGGCCGGACTTCTGGGGGTTACGCGCTCGCTTGCCCTCGCTTTGGCCTCTCACCAGGTCACTGTCAACACAGTGTGCCCAGGCTATACTGCCACAGACATTAACCGGGAAACTCTGGAACGAGAGCCCAGTAAGATCACCGGCCAGGTCCCGTTGGGCCGCGCTGGGGAGCCGGACGAAGTCGCCGCCCTAATCGCGTTCCTCTGCTCGGAGAGCGCCGGCTACATCACCGGCGAGACGCTCAGTGTCAACGGTGGCCTGCACATGCGCTGACGTGTCCATGCCCTACTTTGGGATCACCGCATTCCTTGGCCCCCTGCCTGCCCCGGAGGATTGGATCGAACCCGCGGTGGAAGCCGGGGTCGACCTGCTGGAGATCCGGGCGGAACCCGGCTTCGCCCACCCATCCGTCGTGAACGCCAGTTACGCACGCCGCCTCCGCCGTCTCCTCCGGGCCGCCGGTCTCCAGGTTTCACTACACGCCCCGCTACACGACCTCAATCCCGCAAGCGCCATTCCCGAAGTCGAGGCCGCTGCATGGACCGAACTGGCCTCCTGCGTGGAGCTGGCCGCAGAGTTGCAGGCCGAGCTGCTGGTCATTCATCCCGGATCGGTGCCGCATGAGTATCCACCGGTTTATCAAGATGATGCCGAGCGACGGTTCAGCTTCGGCCTACAGCTGCTTACGGCCCAGGCAGCGGCCAAAGGGGTACAACCTGCACTGGAGAACAAGCAGCGCGGAAGGGGAGAGGACCTCGTGTGCACCCCCGAAGAGCATCTTCGTTTCCTCCAGGAAGTGCCCGGCCTCGGCGCCTGCCTGGACCTGGGACACATGAATACGCTTGAGCTGGACCCGGCCGATTACGTCAAGGCGCTGGAGGATCGCCTTGTGCACGTGCACCTGCATGACAATCACGGTCAGCAAGACGAGCATTTGCCGCTCGAGCAAGGGAGCTTGGACTGGCGGCGGGCCCTTGCGTCGCTGGAAGCAGTTAACTACAAGGGAGCAGTGGTGTTGGAATTGCCCACTCTTGAGGGCATCGGCAGCAGCCTTGCACTCATTCGCAATCTGGAGAGCACCCCATGAGACAGAGGCACTGGTACTGGTCCTTTTTCGCCGCCAACAGCGTGGCCGGGGCCGCATCTCCGCTCCTTCCTCTTTATGTCTACTTCCTAGGAGGCGGGCCGCGGGAGGTAGGCCAGTTGGCCTCCGTAGCCAGTGCGGTAGGCGTTGTGGCCAGCCTGCTGTGGGGCCGCCTGTCCGACCGAACGCAGCGCAGGAAGCCGATGATCCTGGTAAGCTTCGGGGGCATGGCGGTGGCCTACGCGACATTCCCCTTTCTCAGCCAGGTAAACCACCTCCTGTACCTCAATGCCTTCGTAAGCATGGTGTGGATGGCCTCGGTTACCGTGGCCGTCTTGCTAATCATGGAATTGAACAGCAAGGGCGATTGGGAAAGGGAAATAGGCAGGTTCAATACCTACAGCGGCCTTGGATGGACCGGAGGGCTCATCCTCGGCGCAGCATGGGCCAGCTTGATGCTGTCCCTGCTGGGAGAGGAATGGGGACTGCGCTCCCTTGGCGCCGTTATCTCAGCGCTGGCCTTAGGAGCTACGACGCTGGCTGCGTTATGGGTACGAGAACCACCCTTCCATATCTCGGCCCGTTCCTTCCGGGGAATGGCTGTGACCGCGGGTACTTTTTTGCACGAGCGTTTCCGCTATGCTCCCACCCACCTATACCACTTGCTTAGCCCTGTCCAGTTGATGCGATTCCTCCAAGGTCGTTCAGCCCTGGGTCCTGACCTGGCGCTGTGGTACTACGGTGCTCTGCTTGCGTTTATGGGTTTTTCAATGGTCTTCGTACTCCTCCCCATCTTCCTTCGTTCGGTGCTCGAGTGGCCCAGCGAACTCGTCTATGCACTCTACCTCATCCACCACGGAGTCAGCGTGTTGGCATTCGGTTGGGCCCGCAGAGCCGTGTCTCGCTGGGGACACCGTCCCGCCGTGGCGCTGGCTCTGCTCATACGCGCCACAGCCTTCGTAGCATGGGCCGGGGTCGGCACGTTCCTTGGGGGGTGGGCGGTGCCGGTGCTGTTCGGGCTGGCGGGTATCACATGGGCATACTTCCAGCTGGCGTCTACCGCAGTGGTCTCCAGGCTGGCACCGGCAGGCCTCAAGGGCCAGAGCCTTGGGCTGTACAACGCGTTGGCTGGCCTGGGCAACGTGCTCGGCGCCCTAACCGGAGGTTACCTCGCCGACGCCTTCGGCTATCAGGCGCCGTTTTTGGCCGGGGCGGCGCTCGTCATACTCGCCCTGCCCATACTCCTGGTGGAGGGTCGACCGCTGGCCGAAGAGGGGTTGCCCGCAACTACTCCTCCTTCGACTTAATTTCCACAGCTTGCTTTCCCTTGTAGTAACCACAGTGAGGGCAGACACGATGGGCAAGGCGCAGCTCGTGGCAGTGGGGACACTCCCCCGCCTGCGCCATATGCGCCCGCCAGTGTGCCCGCCTGGTACGTATCTTCCTGTGCGACCGTCGTGACTTGGGTACAGCGGCCATCGCTACCTCCTTCCGAGGAGCTATTGTCCGCCAGGACGGTCCAGGATCAAGGTAACCGGCCCGTCGTTTACCAACTCCAACTCCATCATGGCTCCGAACTCGCCTGTGCGAACGGTGATTCCTTCAGCGCGCAGAAGGTCCACAAAGCGATCGAAATCCCGTGAGGCTTGCTCGGGCGGAGCTGCGCCGACAAAGCTTGGCCGCCGGCCCTTACGACAGTCACCGTACAACGTGAATTGTGACACACACAGGATCTCCCCCTCCACCTCCCGCAGGCTCCTGTTCATGCGGCCGGCGCTATCGCGGAACACCCGCAGCTCCGGGATCTTCTTCGCCCAGCGGGAGAGTTCCTGGTCGTCATCTCCTTCTCCCACAGCTACCAACAGAACAAAGCCCTCGCCAATGCACCCCAGCTGCCGGCCTCCCGCCCGGACTGTGGCTCGCTTCACCCGTTGTACGACTATTCTCACCGTTGTGTACCTGCAGGCAGCAGGCTGCGGATATAGGTCAGCACTTTGCGCAGTTCGTCCGTCGACAGCTCACGCAGCAATCCCTCTACCTGTTGGCAAAGGATGCTACGCTCCCGTTCCTCCCGAGCATGCTCCCGAAAGGCTTCCTCTGCAAGCCGTTGCGCCGCCCTGTTTCCATCCCGCTCGATGTAGTTCACCCGCCACTTGGGAATCTGAGCCAGAAGACCTAGAGCGACCTGGGCCAGATGTTGCAAGTGCGGCTCCCTTGCTTGGCACAGCCCGTTGAGTTGGTTGGCCACCATTTGGTCATCTGTGAGGAAGACCACCTCTTCAGGCGCGTAAGCGATTGCGCGGCGAGCACCTTGGATTAGGGCCTTGTACTCCGCCATGCCCTGGGTTGTACGACCAACGCACTCACTAAGCTCCTCCACCACGTTGGCCCGCTCATCAGTGAGCAGCACCCCGATGGCCCCTTCACCCGGGTTCCCCCGCGCACAACCCTCCACGCTCACGAACAGCTTTAGCATCCCCTCTGTGGGCCCGGCAGGGTTTGAACCTGCGTCCGACCGGTTATGAGCCGGCTGCTCTACCCCTGAGCTACGGGCCCGTCCCTCTTATCTTAGCCAGGGGCCCCCGCAGCGGCAACCGGCACCAGCCACAAGGGCTCTACTTTCCACTGAGCAAGCGCTCCAGCCATCGCAGCACACGCGTCGCAGGATGCTCCCACGGGCTGATTGGCCTCACCCGTACCACACGGAGCCCGGCCAGGCGTGCCCCCAGAACGTCGGTGAACACCTGGTCCCCCACCATGGCGGCTTCGCTTGGCCGGAGTTCGATTGCGGAAAGCGCACGGCTAAAGCCCCAAGGACAAGGCTTCCTCGCCGGCCAGATCACCGGCACCTTCAGGTCTCTGAGCTGCTGGAGAAGCTGACGCCGGCGGGACAGGCGGCCGTTGGACAGCACCGCCAGCTTGAATCCCCGCCCCACGAGTTCTCCAAGCAGGGCCACCACATCCTCGTCCAGCCCGTCCTCTCGCCAACGGCACAGGGTGTTATCCAAGTCGAACACCATGCCGCGAACGCCCTCCAACCATAGCCCCCCATAGTTCACGTCGCTGATGGAGTCCGCTGTAGCATCAGCCTGGAGTAATTTCACGGTTCTGTGCGTATCTCACCCACAGGGACATAACGTCCGATTCCTCGGAGGAGGGCACGTACCTCCTCAAGCGCGCCAGGAGCGACATACATTTTGAACAGCTTACTGTCCCCTCCGCCGATGTACTCTCGGCGGACATTCACAAGCCCATCGGTGGCTGCAAAGATACCATCCAGAATGTGAATGGCATCGTCCGGCGTCTCTACCCACAGCACTTGTGCATCGCCGGGCGGAATGCAGTTCGGAAAACGCCCGCCCTCGCTCATCCTCTGCCGGGCAACATTTGCAAATGGCGCCTCAGGGCGAGCTCGGGCTCCACCCCCCAGCGCCTTGCCAAGGCCACCACCTGCATGAGCAGTTCCCCCACCGTGGCCTCCGGGTCCTCGGGCTCGCTGCCCAGCTCCAGGCAGCCATCTGCGGGGGGCTCTGGAGTAACCCCGCCAGCCTCCAAATGTTTCCGGGCCGCCACAAGGGCAGGCCGTCCCAGGTCGGGCAAGGAGCCCTCCTGCCGCTTGAGCTGTTCCCAGCGACGCCGCACTTCCTTTGCGTCGCCGGCCACGGCGCTACCGAATACATGCGGGTGCCGCCGGACCAGCTTGTGCTTGAGCGCGCGGGCCACATCGGCCAGGCTGAACTGCCCCCGCTCATCTTCGATGCAAGCGTGCAGCGCTACTTGCAGCAGCAAGTCGCCGAGCTCTTCCTTCACCTTTTCGGGATCGGAGTCGCGCAGCGCCTCAGCCAGCTCGTACGTCTCCTCGAGGAGATAAGGCACAAGGCTCTCGTGTGTCTGCTCCCGGTCCCACGGACAGCCATCCGGACCCCGCAGGCGGGCGACCACGTCCACCAAGTCCTGAACTGCCTTCCCCTCTGCCCCCATTCGCTCACTCCTCTTCCGGTGCCTCCGGGTCAACCTCCTCGAGGTCCGGCCCCTCCCGCTCTTCCTGGGGATCGCGGACTTCACCGCCAACCTCGCTCAGAAGCGGCTCCAGCTCATCGGCTCGGAACTCAGGATCCGTGTCGTGGATCCGCTGAAGGTCCGAACGCGCCCCCTGGAGATCGCCCTCCTCGTAGCGGAGAAGGGCACGCTGCCACAACGCCTCCAGGCCAACCCCCGTCAATGGCTCCTCAGGGCCCACCTTTTGCTCATCGGCGGCCACGATCCTGTCGTATACTGCCAGTTCCTCCGCCCGCGTCTGGGCCACAGCAAGCGCCTGCTCGTAGTATTCCAGAGCCTTGTCATATTCTCCCTTGTCTACATAGGCACCTCCGAGACCCAGGAAGGCGTGGATGCTGTCGGGATCGATGTTCAATATCTGCTCATACTGCTCCATGGCGGCCGTGCTCTCCCCCTGTTCGCTCAGGAACCCCGCCAGGCGGAAGCGCATATCTACATCGTCGGGACGCAACTCCACGATCCTGCGAGCGATGGCCTCCTGCGTCTCCAAGTCAGGCGCCTGACGAAGCCCGAGCCGGTATTGCTCCACTGCACTTTCCTCTTCCCCTTGCGCGCGGTAGATGTCTCCCAATCCCACATATCCCTCGGGGCGATAGGGAAACTCGCGGACAAGCTCGCGAAAGGCTGTCTTGGCGTCGTCGTCCCTGCCTATCTCAGCCAGCGCCTGCGCACGCTTAAGGCGCACTTCGGATGTAGGGTTGCGCTCGTAGGCCTGCTCATAGTTCTCCAAAGCTCTTTCGAAGTCTCCCTCATCCATTAGCACATCGCCCAGCAGCGTCATTGCGGTCACGTTCCGTTCGTCCTCAGCCAGCACAGTTTGCAGGAGTTCTCTCGCCTGATCGTAAGCGCCGTCCCCGAAGTAGGCCTCGGCCAACTTCACCTTCAAGCTAAGGCTCTCCGGGTCCCTCTCCAAGGCCTCGCGGTAGCTTTCGGTGGCGCGTCCGTACAGACCTTCGGCCATACATACGTCGCCCTTGCCCACATAGGCGGCCACAAAATCGGGATCCAGCTCTAGAGCTCGCTCATACTGCTCCCTTGCCGCCACGTGGGCCCCCTCTTCCCGATACGCCTCTCCCAAGCGATAGCGGGCGACAGTTTGGTCGGGATCCATATCGAGGATCCTCTTGAATACCGCCTCGTCGGCTTCGCCCGTCTCGGCAAACGCCAAGTAGTACTCCAACGCCGCTTCTCTGTGGCTGTTAGCCGCTTTGCGTGCGGCCTCGAGCTCAGCTTCTTCCTCCGGGCTGAGCTCCTCCAGCTCTTCCAGTGCGGCCACCTCTCCCAGCGCGTCGTCCTTCAATGCCTCGTGCATGCGCCCCAGGTAAAGCTGCACATTAGCTGTGGTGACCTCCCCGTCGGCATACGCCTGTTCCAGTAGTTCCAAACCGGCTTCCCTATCCTGTCTGTAGGTCGCGAACGCCTCTATCAGCGGGTCACGTATCTCCACGTCGGCGGCGCGACGAAGATCACGGTACCAATCCTTCCACCTGTCTTCCTCTTCTTCAGCTACAAACCTTTCGCGGACCTCGTCCCGGACGTCCTCGAACGGGGAGTACACAGCCGGCTGCCGCTCAAGCAGCTTGATGATGTGTTGATGCCCATCTTCCCCGACTAGAGCGATCCCGCCCACGTCCAGGTCGAAAGCCTCCCTTTCCACAGAGGAGGGCAGCCCTGACTCGCCGGAGGCAAACCAGTCCGTTTCCCCACCTGCCTCACGGGTTTCCTCATATAGCGAGTGCTCCTCGGCCAAGGCCGACCAGTCGGCATCCTCGGCGCGCAGCTCCTGCAGCAGGCGCTCGGCCAGCTCAACGTCTTGTACCTGAATGTGACCAAGGCGGAGCTCTTCGTCTTCCTCTTTATAGAGCTCCCGGTGCTCGGCGTAGTAGTCCTCCAAATCCTCAGCGGATGGCTCAATCGGCTCCACCACGGTGCTGCGAAGCCGATCGGTCTTCAATTGCTGCTCCACTCTGGCTCGCAGATCACGCTTGAATCCCTGCAGCGTCATCCCTTGAGCCGATAGGTATTGCTCCAGCACCGCCTCATCCCCGTCCACTTGCTCCAAGTACCGCTGATACTCCCGCTCAAAGGCCTCGTCAATTTGCTCGGCGGGAACGCTCACCCCCAACCGACTCGCCTCCTGCTCCAACAAAACCTCACGCACCGCTTCCTCGGTAGCTTCAGCCACAATCTGCCGTATGCTGAATTCGCCATCCGTACCGGAGAAGTCCATTCCGTACATCTGGTACATCTCCATGATGTTCTCGTAGCGCTCCGCCAACTGCTCCCTACTCACATCGTGCCCGGCCACCGAAAGGATTGTCTCCTCGGCCGTCCCGGGCTCGGCAGGGGAAAAGCGTTGCATCATCCCCGCGCCGAATATGCTCAACGCAAACCCAACTACCACAAACCAGACGATGGCTTTGCGGTAGCGATGGAAGAAACGGTTCATTGTTCTTGGTCACCCCCATGGTCCTGCAGGGTACGAGCAACAAGCCTCCAGGCGGACCATATACCGGAGGCTAACCCCAGGCCAATCCCCACTAGGCGGCCTGCCTGGCCGCCGGCCAGGAGGTCTACCCCATACCCTACACCGTATCCCACCAACAAGCCTCCCACCACCACGAACCCCAGCTGCCCCACCTGGGCGAACGTCCGCAGGGCAACGACCCAGAGCCTAGAGCTCTCCTTCTTCAGGAATGATCCCTCCTTGCCGGGTCCGTGGCTTCAGCCTGGCCACCGGCGTCCGCGACCTGACAGTGAACTTCACCGCGGTTTTCATCTCCTCGTTGATCTCCACATCTACAAAAGAAGGTACGAAGAACAAGTCCAGGCCGCTAGGCGCTACATAGCCCCGGGCGATGGACACACACTTCACAGCCTGGTTCACCGCCTTGGGGCCGATGGCCTGCATCTCGGCGGTCCCCTCCTCGCGGATGGTATTTGCCACCGCCCCTGCCGCTGCACTTGGGTCTGAACCCGAAGCGATTTTTAGCATACTCACGCGCCCCTCCTTCGGTTCACCGTGCCGTCTCCACATATTGGGACTGCCGAATAACCGTCACCTTGATCTCACCAGGATACTGGATCTGTCCCTCGATCTGACGTGCGACATCATACGCCAGCTTGGCGGCCGTGTCATCGGAGGTGTTCTCCGGCCGCACCATCAGCCGTACCTCCCTGCCCGCCTGGACGGCGAACGCCTCTTTCACCTGGGAATAAGAACGGCACAACTTCTCCAGTTCCTCCAATCGTTGCACGTAGCGCTCGTATGTCTCTTTCCGGGCGCCCGGCCGGGCAGCCGAAAGCGTGTCCGCGGCCTGGATGAGTGCCGCTGTGATGGTTGCCGGATCGGCATCCTCGTGGTGGGCGGCAATGGAATTAACAATCGGCCAAGCTTCCCCATACCGTCTGCCCAAGTCCGCCCCGATCAGGGCGTGCGGCCCCTCCACATCGTGGTCGACAGCCTTCCCGATATCATGGAGTAGCCCTGCCCGCTTTGCAGGTCCGGGGTCAATGCCGATCTCCTGGGCCAGCAAACGGCCGAGGAAACTCACCTCGAGAGAGTGCTGCAATTGATTTTGTCCATAACTGGTACGAAAGTGTAGTCGCCCGAGCAGGGCCAGGAGCTCCGGTGGAAGGTCAACGCCTGCCTCGAACGCAGCCCTTTCACCGTGTTCTCTGATAAGCTCCTCAACCCGTTCCTTGGACTTACGTACTTTTTCCTCTATATGGGCTGGATGAATCCGGCCATCCTCGAGAAGCCTCTCCAGCGCCAGACGTGCCACTTCACGTCGAATGGGATGAAACGACGATAGAACCACCACGTCAGGAGTGTCATCCACCAACACTTCCACTCCAGTCACGGCCTCGAACATCCGGATGTTGCGCCCCTCTCTGCCGATGATTCTTCCCTTGAAGTCATCGCTCGGCAGAGGTACAGAGGTCACAGTGGCCTCCTCGGCGTAGTCCACGGCATAGCGCTGCACAGCATTGGCCAGCGCCCTACGTGCCCGGCGCTCGGCATCCTGCTTCGCACGCCGTTCGACCTCCCCTATCTTCTTGGCGAAGTAGCGTTCCGACTCCGCCTCCACTAGCTTCAACAGGTATTCTTTTGCTTCCTCCTGGCTCAAACCGGACAGCCTCTCAAGCAGCGACCGTTGCTCCGCCAACAACTGCTGGCCTTTTTCCAGCGTACGCTGAAGTTCCGCCTCGTCCTCACGGAGGGAACCCTCCAGCATTTCCAGATGGCTGCTACGGGCTACCAACCGTTCCTCCTTCTGGAGGACCCGTTCTGCCATCTGCTCAAGCTCTGATTCCTTGCGGCGCAGGCGTTCCTCTTCCCGCTGCCGCGTCGCCTGGATTTCCTGCTGTGCGGATAGGAGCGCCTCTCTTCGTGCCTGTTCTGCTTCCTCACGAGCCGTCTGCAACATCGCATCGGCGCGCCGCCCCACCAGCTTGTTACGGAGTTCAACGATTAAGATGCCGCCGGCCAGCCCCAGAAGGAGTGTGATAGACGCTATAAGTGCATTGATGAGCACGTGGATCACCCTCCTCGGGCGTTCACCAGCCGTCTAGGATTATTTACTTTAGTCTCCGCGACGGCGGCGCTCAACCCACAGGCTGGCCGCAGGGAGGAACACCAGGCTTCCCAACAGCGCAACCCCCACTCCTATGAGCGCGGAGGTGCCCAACAGTTGGAGTCCGGGTGTACTGGCCGCTATCAGAGCCCCGAACACAAGCATCGTCGCCAGTGCAGTGGCCGCTACCGGGACCGCCGAGGACGAGGCCCCCCGGGAAACAGAACCGGGCCCACCGGCCCCTTCCTCCTCAATCCGGTGCAGAATGTGCACTGCTGAATCAACCCCGATGCCGATCAACAAGGGAGAGACAACGATATTCGTGAAGTTGAACGTGATGTCCATTAAGTGCATGCCAGCCAGCATCCACACATAGCCGAGCACAAGGGGCGCCAGCGCCAACAACCCTTCGGTAAAGCTTTTCAAGCTACGCCAGACCAAAAGCGCGATAAGCAACGCCGCAATGGCCGTGGAAAGCAGGAAGTCGCGCCTCATGTGGGACTCGAGATGCACCTGGATCTCCGGCAGCCCAAAGTAGTCCATCTCCAGCCCCTGCGCCCAGGAGACAAACTCCCTGAGTTCATCCGTGCCGTAAATCTCCGGGCTCACCTGGGCGCGCAGGACGTAGCGCCCTCGTGGTGTGTAATACTGGCTCCGGAGCTCGGAGGGCATCAGCTCGATCAGCTGCCCCAATAGCTCCTCTTCCGGAGGCAGCGCCTCCACCCCCTCCGCGAACGCACGCACCACACCTAGGTCATCGTCAAGAGCGGATAAGATCGGGAGTAGTTCGTCAGGCTCCAACTCCTCCAAGGCGTCCAGCAGAGTGATCATCTCGCCGCTCACAGCGGACAGTTCGCGGGCTTGCTTCCCCCAGCCCGACAGCATTGCCATCAGCTCAAGCTGCGACAGGGCGCTTACCTGCTCCGCCGCAGCCGAGGTGATCGCCGGCAAGTTCTCCAGTGACGCCCGCAACCCGAGCAGCGCCTCATGCGTCTCCTCCACCGGCAGGTCCACGACCGATGCCCGGCCACGCAGCAGCTCCTGGGGCAGCAGGTGCCGCGCTGACTGTGTCTCCACCACGTGGGGCCTCTCAGCCACTTCCTGCTCCAAGGAGGAAAGCTGCGACGCTGAGTCTACGAAGAACACAAAGTAGTCGCCGAGTGGAAGCTCCACATCGAACTCCTGGACGACCTCGTCCCCCACCTCCTTGCTCCGCGTGGGCGGTGCTAGTTCCGCCGAGGTGAACTCAAACCCCACCTGGCTGGCTTGATGCACCATCGCCAAGGTGGCCAGCAGGAACACACTCACCACCACTCTCCGCTGAAGCAAGAGATGACGATACCCCCGACGGAACAGTGGC
The DNA here is from genome assembly GCA_046483725.1 of Candidatus Bipolaricaulota bacterium. Taxonomy (GTDB): domain Bacteria; phylum Bipolaricaulota; class Bipolaricaulia; order Bipolaricaulales; family Bipolaricaulaceae; genus T3SED10-47. The sequence continues at coordinate 1,265 of JAWOCQ010000078.1, read as the reverse complement.
TGCCCACGCGGCACCACCTCCCGGAAGCGTCGCCGGAACGTGACGTACGCCAGAACAATAAGGCTGGGCGTCACCAACATGGCTGCCAGGTAGGCAATGAGCGTGCCCACAGCCATGATGATGCCCATCTCGGCCATGGCCGGAGCTCGCGAGACCAACAAGCTCAGGAATACAGCAGCCGTGGTAAGGGCCGCAGTCAGCGATGCAGTGCCCTTACGATATATGGCCGTGGCCGTTGCCTGCGCGACGGATCGCCCTGCAGCCCTCTCCTCGGAGTAACGGGCCACAAGGTGCACGGTGAAATCAATGCCGTAGCCGAGCACCAAAGCCGGAAGAAAGGCGGTCACCAGGTTGAATCCGTCCACGGCAAGCCTGGCCCAGGCCATGGTAAACAGCGCAGAGACAAGCACCGGCACCAGGGCCACCCCCGTGATAAACAGGCTGGAGAAGGTGAAGAGTAGAAGGACCAACACTCCTACGGAGGAAATGATGGTGGTGAGGTACATGTCCTGGCGGATGATCTCGTCCGCCTCGGCGGCGACAACGTAGCTTCCGGTTAAATCGGCCTCCACGCCCCATTCCTCAGGTGCAGCGCGCTCAGCCGCCTCCCGTACTGCGTGCGCCATCATCTTGTTGTAGTCCATTGATTCATGAGCTGGTCGCCGGGGGGTCACCTGTACCACCAGTCTCGTCGAGTCGCGGGAGAAAAGGGGCTCGCCTTCCTCGGGGGGAGGTGGGCGCTCCCGGATGATCCGGACCAACTGAGCCGCCTCATGCAGCAATGGCTGCGCCTCGGGCAGGCGCTCCAATGTGTCGATTCCGGTCCACCCGCTGTCCACCAATCGGGAGAGGACCGACACCAACTCGTCCACCTCGCCCGGGGTACGCGGATCGGGCAGGTCCTCCAACCTCTCCACCTGAGTGACCAGATCGGGTGCCCCCTCCTCGGGCAGGAGGGGAAGTATGTCCAGGACTTCTTCCGCTATCTCCCTAAGCCGACCGATGTCCTCCGGAGAAAGAGTCCAGAACACAAGGAGCTCCTCCGGGAGCTCCAAACCCTCAGCCACCCGGTAGGAAGCATGCCGGATCTCCGGATGGTCAAGCTCCCGTAAGAGTCGATCGGCTGCCTCGGTAAGAGTGCCCCTCCGCTCTTCCAACTCGTCGGGCGGCGAGGTGAGGGTGAGGAGTACTGCTATGGAATCGACCCCTTCCAGCTCCTCCTGCATGCGCTGGAAGCTCTCAACCAGCGGATCCCCCTTGGGGAG
>JAWOCQ010000021.1:0-8277 GCA_046483725.1 Candidatus Bipolaricaulota bacterium | reverse complement strand
ATAATCGCGTCGAGGGCGTACACGTTGTATATCCCCACCCTGCCGATGGTGGGAATCCAAAGGGTGATGCCTATGAATGTCCCCAACAGCGCAAAGACGATGATCCGGCGCTTCACGTGGTCTCCCCTCCAGTGCCCTCCTCAGCCGCATCCTCTTCAGTGTACTCTTCCTCTTCAGTGTATTGCACACCTATTACCCGACGAATGCTGTTCAACGTAAGCACACCCTGCAGTATTCCCTGGTCATCGACGATTCCCAGGTTTCCGATGGCCGTCATCAACATGAGCGAGAGTGCCTCGTTCAGTACAGTATCCGGGGATGCCGTCGTGCTGTAGGGGGTTTTGATCTCGTCGACCGTCCGTCCCTCCTCAAGCTGGTGGCGGTTGACCCAGCCCGCTAGCTTGTGGTCGTCATCCACCACCACAGCCCAATCACGCCGCTCGCGGTCCATCACACCCCGGGCCTCGTCCGCGGAGTCCTTCAGCTTGACCAGCGGTGGCTTCTTGCGCATAACTTCCTTCACCCGCATCAGTCGCAGTCCCTTGAGGGCCCTGTCAGTTCCCACAAACCCCCGCACGAACGAGTTCACGGGCTGGCTGAGTAGGGCAGCTGGAGTATCGTACTGCACGAGCTCTCCATAGTTCATCAACGCGATACGATCCCCCATCTTTATGGCCTCGTTGATGTCGTGCGTCACGAACACAACAGTCTTGTGGATTTCCTGCTGAATGTGCAGGAACTCGTTCTGCAGTCGCTCCCGGTTGATGGGATCGATCGCGCCGAACGGCTCGTCCATTAGCAGGATGGGAGGATCTGCCCCAAGGCAACGGGCAACCCCCACTCGCTGCCGCTGCCCGCCCGAAAGCTCAGCGGGATAACGCCCATAAAAGTCATCCGGTGGCTCAAGCCCCACCAGTTCCAGCAATTCAACTGCCCGGGACCTGCTCTTTTCCTTTGGCCACCCGAGCAGACGCGGCACGGTGGTGATATTCTCCCCGACAGTCATGTGAGGGAACAGGCCGATCTCCTGGATAGCGTAGCCGATACCGCGGCGCAGCTCATTGGCATCGAGCTTGGTGATATCCTCGCCGTTCACATAGATCTTGCCCCGGGTCAACGCCAACAGGCGGTTGATCAGCCGCATGCTAGTGGTCTTCCCGCAGCCTGACGGGCCCACAAGGATGCAAAGCTCCCCGTCCAGAATCTCCATGCTAAGGCCTTTCACCGCTTCCGTCCCGTCCGGGTACACCTTCCAAACGTCTTCGAGTTTGATCACCTGCTCCTCGCTTTCTGGAGCCCCTTGGGCGTCACCTTCTTTTCCAACAGACCTAGTAGAAGGTCAGCAATCCAAGCCATAGCAGTCACCAAAATGGCCCCAGCAATAATCTGATCGGCTCTATCCTGCCGTACCCCGCGAAACAGCGGAACGCCTAGGCCTCCTGCCCCGATCATCGCCGCAATCGCAGCGATCCCGATGTTTATCACCACAGCATTGCGCAGCCCGGCCATAATGACCGGGGTGGCAAGGGGCAGCTTCACCTTGGTCAAGATCTGCAGCTCGGACATCCCCATTCCCCTGCCGGCCTCTACCATGTCCGGGGTGACCTCCATGATGGCCGTATAGGTGTTTCGCATCACCGGAAGCAATCCATACAGGATAAGTGCCACTACTGCAGGCCCGATACCAAATGACCGCCAGCCTATGGCCGCAAACAGTGGCATAAGAAAACCGAACATGGCCAGGCTGGGGATCGTCATAATAATCTCTGCGGAGTATAATGTGATATCTGCGATCTGCTTGCGACCCCTGCCAGTAATCCATATACCTATCGCTACGGCCAACACCATGGAAATGGAATTGGAAATCAGGATTAACCATAGATGATCCAACGTCCACTGGGCAAGAAGGTCCGGCCGCCGCACCATAAATTGCCATGCTTCCTGCAATATCATCGGCGTCCGCCCTCCCGTTGTTCTGAGCCCAGGTGCGTGTTCGAGGCAGGACTAACCACAAGCCCTTCCGGCCTCCACTGCCGCCCGGACGGGCTCATCGGCGCCCCTAACCTGGCCCCATAATTGCTGCATGGTACATAGCTACGTCGCCCGTGGGACGCTAGCACGGCCCCGCTTCTTTGTCAAGTCAACCGTGAAGGCACGGGATTAAAAAAGGCACTCACCGTGTACCCCCAGCAAGTCCCCCGCCGATGCGCTAGCCCCTCTACAAGCTGCTTATTCCAGGCTCGCAGGTACATCGGCGGGGAAACGAAACCAAGTGTAGCGCATCTCAACTTTGTCCCACCTGCCTTAGACAGCGCGGAGGACCAGGCAAGCGTTTTGCCCACCGAAGCCGAACGAATTGGAAAGCGCAACCCGGATCGGCTCTTCGCGAGGCCTGCCCGGAACGCAATCCAGATCACACTCAGGGTCCCGCTCCCCCCATGTAGTGGTGGCCGGGACAAATCCCTCAGCAAGCGCCAATGCCACGACGCAGGTCTCCACACCTCCCGCAGCACCCAGCAGATGCCCGATCTGCGACTTCGTAGAGCTAACGGGGATCTCGTACGCCCGAGGGCCGAACAGCTCCTTGATCGCCCGCGTCTCCGCCCGGTCATTCAGCGGTGTGGCGGTGCCGTGCCCGTTGATGTAGTCCACCTCATCCGGCGAAATCCCCGCCGACGAGAGGGCCTGCGCCATCGCCTCTCGCGCTCCCTCTCCCCGCTCCGGAGGCGCTGTAATGTGGAACGCATCACATGTTGAGCCCAGACCAACCACCTCGGCCAACGCGTGTGCTTTCCGCCTCCGCGCGTGGGACTCTGATTCCATTAGGACAACACCCGCCCCCTCCCCCATGACGAACCCGTCGCGCCGCGCATCGTACGGCCTCGACGCCGTCTCCGGATCTGGATTGGGCGTGAGTGCCCCCATGCGGTCGAAGGCGGCGAACACCAGGGGAAGCATCACCGCCTCGGCCCCACCGGCCAGGGCCCAGTCCACCCGACCGGCTCTCAAGTAGTCCCAGGCAAGCCCAACAGCGTGGGCGCCGGCAGCACAAGCGGTCACCACACCCAGTGAGGGCCCCGTAACCGCTACCTCAATGGAGGTCTCAGCGGCCGGCGCATTGGGCATCATCACGGGCGCGAGAAAAGGCGAAACCCGGGAAGCCCCCCGCTCCAGCATGGCCAGATGGTTGTTCACCATGGCCTCCATCGCGCCGATACCCGTTCCCATCATCACTGCGCCCCGCGCGCCGTCCCGCCGATTAAGACCGCCGTCGCCCAAAGCGAGCTTCGCCGCGGCCACCGCCAGCTGGCTTGCCCTTCCCATGCGCCGGGCACGCTTCTTCTCCAGAAAGTCTGTCGGGGAGAAGTCCAGACAGGGAGCTCCCACCTTCGACCGAATGCCGGTCAGGTCCACCCGGTCGTCCATCCTGACCACACCGCTCCGCCCCTGTCGGAGGCCATCGCGCAACGAGTCTGTGCCCACCCCCAGAGGACTTACCACACCCAGCCCAGTCACCAGTACCCGCTCACGCATCATCGACTTCCACCCAGTCCGCCAGCACCAACACGCCCGACCGGCTCACCCGGACTACCCCCCGCTGCACCCGGAACCTCTGTTGGCCTTCGGGGGTGGACACGCGTAGTGGTGCGTCCTCGAGGCCGAACACGGCCGGAGCATGGCCCGTCAGGATGCCCAGCCAACCCTCAGGTGTCCTGCAAGTCACGCTGGAGGCTTCGGCATCCAGCACTACCCGATCGGAGGCCAAAACCTTACACGTCATCATGGAGCAGACTATAGCGAGCGGCGAACACATACGCTAGGCGCAGTCACGGCTCCCCGAATTCAGCGCTGCAGCTGGTGGCGCCAGAAGCCCTCCACCAGGCCCATGATGTGGGAAAGGGTGCTCTGGTCGAGGCGTAGTCGCCCAGCACGGGCCAGGGGAAACCGCGTCAGCGCGGACATAGATTTCCACACCTTAGGCGGAACCTCCGCACCGCCACCGCCGCAGGCACGGCACAGTAGCCCTCCTCTTTCCGGATGCCAGGTAAGCTCCTCCTGCCGGCCACAGGCCAGACACCCTTCCAGTCGGGGACGGTGTCCGGCTACTACCAGCAGCTGCAGCGAAAAGGCAACCTGGCCCAGCGCTGGATCAAGTCCTCCAGCAAGGGCCCCTAAGTACGCACGCACCCGCGCGTAGCTCGAAGCGTCCGGTGTCTCCGCCGGGAGCACCCAATCGGCCAACCCCAGACCCCACAGCGCCGCCTCCAGCCGGGACAGGTCTTCCCGCAGCGCGGGGAACGACTCCAGAAGGGTTACCTCGCGTACCAGGTGTAAGCCCTTCCGGCGCACGTAGTAGACGATCTGCAGTCTATTCGCCAGGTCCAGCGCCCCGCCGAACCGACTGGTCGCCCGGCGGGCACCCTTGGCCAATACGAAGAGTTTCCCGTGTCCAGGAGTCAGGACGGTGAGGATCCTGTCGGTCTCGGCGTAGTCGCGCATGCGAAGGACCACGCCTTCGTCGCGGTCCAGAGTGGCCACGTCAGTCGGTCGCTGCCTCCAAAATGGCCACGCTCCTGGAGGCGCCAAGCCGGTTTGCTCCCGCCTCCACCATACGCAGAGCGGTTTCGTAGTCGCCGATGCCCCCGGCCGCCTTGACTCCTACGTGGGGCGCCACTGCCTGGCGTAGCAATCCCACGTCCTCCACAGTCGCTCCTCCAGGGCCGAACCCTGTGGAGGTCTTCACAAAGTCGGCCCCGGCCGCCTGGGCCAGGATGGCGCCTGCCGTCTTCTCCCTGTCCTCCAGCAAGGGGCACTCCAGTATCACCTTGAGCACAGGCCGCTGGGCCGCCTTCTCCAGCGCTTCACGCACTGCGCGGATCTCAGCCGAGACTCTAGCGTAGTCGCCTTCCTTGAGCGCGGCCACGTTGATCACCATGTCTACCTCGCCCGCCCCTTCCCCAATCGCCGAACGTGCTTCGAACGCCTTGACCTCCGGGGTGTGCTGCCCGTGGGGGAATCCCACCACCACACACACCACGGGGCTTTCGCCCTGGAGAAGTCCAGCAGCGAGTGCGACGTGGGTTGGCGGGATACACACAGCGGCAAAGCCGTGGCGGATCGCCTCCCCGCACAACTCCTCCACCCTTGCCTCTCCCACAACGGGCCCCAGGGCGGTGTGGTCGATCAGCTTCGCCAGCTCCTGCTTTCGCATGTCCCCTCCCATCAGATCCTCTCCGTCCACCGGGCCACGCGGGACTCCGCAAGCCGCGAGGCGTCGATCTCCACTCCCAGCCCGGGGCCCTCAGGCACGGCCACCGTGCCCCGCTGAGTGAGGACGAAGTGCGGCTTAGCTACATCGTCGTCCCAATACCGCGCCGTGGCCGAGATGTCGCCGGGCAAGCTAAACCCCGGCAATGTGGCCAGCGCGACGTTCAACGCTCGCCCCAGCCCCGTTTCCAGCATGCCACCGCACCACACAGGTACCCCCCGCTCATGGGCCATCCGATGTATGCCCAGCGCCGCCCGCAGCCCCCCGACACGCCCCTGCTTGATGTTGATGACCCTGCACGCACCGAGCTCCAGAGCCTCCCACGCCCGCTGCGGCGAGCTCACCGACTCATCCAAACACAATGGCGTCTCCAGCAGGCCCGCCAAGCGACCGTGCCCCACCAGGTCGTCAATCGCCAGGGGCTGCTCGATCATAACAAGCCCGTACGCATCAATCTCCTTCAGGTGCAGGGCGTCATCCAGAGTGTAGGAGGCATTCGCGTCCACGGTTAGGGGGAGATCGGGGTACCGTTCACGCACGGCGGCGACCGCGTCCACGTCCCATTCCGGCTTTATCTTCAGCTTTACCCGTCGGTAGCCTTGCTCCACGGCGGCGCTCACCTGAACCAGAAGCTCCTCCAGCGAGCGCTCGATCCCCAGGCTTACCCCAGCTTCGACTTCGCGGCGCGTTCCGCCGAGCTCCTCCCGCAGGGACACACCCCGCGCCCGACAGTACAGATCCCAAGTCGCCGCCTCCAACGCCGCCTTGGCCATGGGGTGACCACGGATGGGCGCCAGCCGCTCTGCCACTTCCCTCGGAGGTGGCCACACCCCCTGCCGAAGGAGCGGCAGGGCGAACTCGCGGATAACGTGCTGTGCCGATTCCACCGTCTCCGCGGAGAACCAAGGGCCCGCGCCCGCGACGCACTCCCCCCACCCTTCCCCGCCGTCTGCCACCAGACGCAAAAGTAGCGCCCGCTTCGTTCGTTCCTCGCCGAAGCTGGTGACAAACGGTCGGCGGAGAGGTAGCTCCACAACATGCCCTTCTACCACCTCGGGACGCACCATCATCCGGCCAACACCTCCCCCAGCTGCGCCCGCCTGAGGATCAGAAAGCTCCGGTCGGCCTGATGTAGAAGTTGCACGCCGATGTACCCCTCCTCCATGTACGTCCCCAGGGACTTGCGCGTCTCCAGCCGCCAAGCGCGGGCCAGATCCAGGTCCTCCTCTCGGAGCCGCTGGAGGTCCGCCGGAATCTCAAACAGCAGCTGCTCCCCCTGTACCTCGTATTGAAAGCCCGCCGGTTTGCGCAGCCCGCTGGGCAGCCGCTGGGACCGGTTAGCCAGCTCCATCTGCCCCAGCTCCGTCGCCGACAGCGCCGACTTATCATCTTCCAGCCGCCGCCTCACGCGTTCGCTGTCCAGATGCCATTCGCACAGAAAGCGATCGCTGGCCAATCCGCGGTTCCGCTTGTCGCGGAACTCCCCGTAGTAGTTAGGCAGGTACCCAGTCACCACTGCCCCCAGCTTGTTCAGGTTGAAGTGGGCGTTTCGCGACTCCAACGGGTCGAAGGTCCACGTCACCACGTGGATACCCTGCTGTAGCACGTGCTCCCTCTGCGCCAGCTTCAGCCGATAACCTAGCCCCCGGTTCTGCCAGCCCGGGGCCACCGCGGCCATCATCGAGCAGTGCCTGAGGGGCCCCTCCTGGTGGCGGCCGAGGAGAGAAAGCACGAAACCCACCATTTCCCTGCCAGGACCCACGCCGTCGTACGCACCAATCAGCAGTCCCCCCGCCTCGACAATCGTGTGCAAGGCGTGGTCCGGCACCAGCGCCACGTCGGCAAACCCCCACACCTCTCGCTGCAAGCGTTCGCACGCGCGGTAGCCCGCATGCTCTGCCACAGGTTCGATGACCAGGTCAGCCGACTCGTTTGTTTTCATACATATCCCTATCCGCCTCTGCAAGCAGCGTATCCAAGTCGAACGGGCCCTTGCCGTCCCACAGCGCCACCCCCACCGAAAGCCCCAGAGCAACAGGCGTATCGGCAAACGCCGCTGACATACCCTCCTTCAAGCGCTTCACCACCGGGTACGCCTCGCCGTCCGTCTCCGGCAACAGGACCAGGAACTCATCCCCACCCAGGCGAAACACATAATCCGCATCTCGCACGTTCTCCAGGACAAACGCCGCCACCCGCTGCAAGACCTCATCACCGAACCGGTGTCCGTAGCGGTTGTTCACCTCGCGGAAGTTGTCCACATCCAAATACAGGAAAGCAACTGGGCGCCGATATCGTCGCGCCTTGGCCACCTCGTGGGCCGCGGCCTCCTCCAGAAACCGCCTGTTGTACAGGCCCGTCAACGGATCGCGGATTGCCATCTGGCGCAGCTGCTGCTGGCTGCGCATGTTGGCCAGGGCCACCCCCAGCTGGCCGGCCACTGCCTGGAGGAGCATCTCGTCCTGTGGGCCTAAGGCTTGCCGCTGGCGCGACTCCACGTTGAGCACCCCGAGCAACTCCCCGCCCGCCTCCACGGGGACTGCCAGCTCCGAGCGGATCAGGGGACACCATTCCACGTACCGGGGGTCTTCCCGGACATCGCCCAGCCGTACCGGCTGGCGGTTCTCCGCCACCCAGGAGACGATACTCCGCCCCCGGGGGAACCTCCACCCTGGCCGGACCTGCCAGTCCACCTCCAGCTCAGCAACCATCGACAGGCCTTCGAGCACCACGTCTTCCCCTTCAACCCTAAAGAACGAGGCGTAGTCGAATGCCACGTCCTCCCGCACGGCGCGCACCACCCGCTCCACCAGTTCGTCCCGCGAACGGGCCTGGGCCAACGCGTAGCTAAGATCGTGCAGCCGAACGAGCCGCGCCTGCACCATCAAGGCCCGCATGGCCGCCGCGCATATCCCCGCGACCGCCATCACCGTATCCTCATCCAGCGACGTAATGCTGTAAGGACGGGTTCCGGACCACCTACCCGGAGGAGGGGGTGATTATCGAGC
>JAWOCQ010000034.1:0-14817 GCA_046483725.1 Candidatus Bipolaricaulota bacterium | reverse complement strand
CTGGCCCCAAGGACAACCGGCGGCCTGCCATACAGTCGATCAATCCCCTCGTAGCAGTCTCCAAAGTCGCTGCAGATGTGGACCAGCTCCATCGCTTGCCGGCGGGAAGAGCCGGGTTCCTCATTCAGCCAGAAGTCCCGCAGTACGGTGGCGATCTTTCGCTGAGAGGGAAGGGGGGTGGCCACGAAATACCTCTGAGCACCGTATGTGCGAGCGGTGCGCGCGATGTCCGGAACGTCCATGCTGGTAAGCGCGGTTGCCACCACCTCCCCCCGGCGGTTGAGCATGGGAAAGTGCAGCAGGGCGATATAAAGCATAGTCGGGGTTCATTGACCCCGTACCAAATCCGGACGGTAGCGGAGGGTCTTGCGCCACGCCTGCAGCGCTCGCCAGCGCCGAATATTTTCGTGATCGCCCGACATGAGTACATCGGGCACCGCCAGCCCTCTGAATGTGCGAGGGCGGGTGTACTGCGGATGGCCAAGGAGAGGTCCGGCGTAGAAGGAGTCCGTGGCCGCCGACTCATAGCGTCCCACCACCCCGGGCACCATACGCGCCACGGCCTCCAGGACGACGGCAGCAGCCGCCTCTCCACCGGCCAACACATAATCGCCGATGGATAGCTCCAGGTCACACAGTGTGGCCACCCGTTCGTCCACACCCTCATACCGGCCCGAAAGGAGTGTCAGCGCCCGTTTGTGTGCCAGATCCTTCGCCAGCTGTTGATCGAGCCGTACTCCCTGGGCGGATAGGAGAACCGTGAATGGCCTTGTACCTACCTCCGAACGGACGGCGTCCATGGCCCGGGCAAACGGCTCGGGGCGCATCACCATGCCCGCCCCTCCCCCGAACGGGCGGTCGTCCACCATCGGGCGCCCCTCCAGAGCAAAGACCTCCAGCCGATGGAGGTGCACATCGATGAGGTCCCGCTGTTGCGCTGCCCGCAGCGTTCCTTGGGCCACAAACGGCTCCAGCATCTCGGGCCACATGGAGATCATGTCGAACCTCATCTGTGATCGACCATCACTTCGCGGCCAAGCCGTTCCCCCACGGCCTGAACTACGCGGGCCACGGCATCCACATCGCGGGGATGGAGCCGCCTTTTTCCGGTGCTCTGCAGTACGATCAGGTCCATGCTCTCGGTCCACACATGGTCTACCCTGGCGCGCTCAGGGTCCCTAACGATGGACTTCAGGAGGTATTTGGCGAGCTCAACCAGCGTCTTGCTGGGGTTCGCGGCTGTACCTTTGTTCATGCCAAGCCTGCATGACGCCCAGCTTTGCCAGTAGCCGCCGGGCGGCGGGGGTGGGCTGGGCGCCTTTGCCCAGCCAAGACAGCGCGCTCTCCCGATCCACGTTGATCTCGGCTGGTTCGGCGTGTGGGAAGTAGTGTCCGATTTCCTCTAGCGAGCGGCCGTCCCGCTTGGCTTCGCCATCCACCACCACGAGCCGGAAACTGGCCTGCTTTTTCCTGCCTGTACGCTTAAGCCTGATCTTCAGTGACATCTCTCACCTCGAGCTTAGGTTCCCCGGTCCGGGAGGCGTCCGCTGGCGGCCGAACGTGCGGGCCATCCGGCGTGCCTGTTCATACTGCGAAAGCAGGCGGTTAACCTCCTGGACGGTGGTGCCGGAGCCGCGCGCTATGCGCCGCTTCCGGCTGGCCCCGATTATATTCGGTTTGCGTCGTTCCTCAAGCGTCATGGATTGAATGACGGCCCGTGCCCGCTTGAGCTCGCTCTCCAGCTCCGGGTCATCCACTTCCTGCTGCTTAACTCCTGGAATCCGGGACAAAAATTGAGAGACCGGCCCGGCGTTATTCATCGCTTCTAGTTGCTCCAGGAAGTCATCCAGGGTGAGGGAGCCCTGACGTACCCGGGACTGTTCCACCTGCTTGACTCCCGCCTGTTCAAGCTGCTCGGCCAGTCCCTGCAAGTCCCCCAGCCCCAGGATACGATCCGTCATCCGCTCTGGGTGGAACGCTTCCAGGTCCTCCGGCCTTTCGCCTGTACCCACAAACACTATGGGGCGTTGGGTGCGCATGGGAAGGGAAAGGGCAGCGCCTCCTCGTGCATCTCCGTCCAGCTTGGAGAGCACCACGCCGGTCACCCCTAGGGGCAGGAACTCCTCGGCTATGCCCGCCGCCTCCTGGCCGACCAGCGCGTCCAACACAAGCAGGACGTCGCTGGCGTTCATCGCCTGGACCAGCTCGCCCAGCAGGGGCTCGGGCGTCTCCCCCGGCGGCACCCCTGGGGTGTCCACTACCACCACGTCGTGCAGGGTGCGTTGGGTTCCCTGGATGACCTCTTGGGCCTCCCGCACGGGTTCGTCGGAGGCGGAGGCGAAGTCTACGCCTACCTTCTCTGCGGTTGCACAAAGCTGCTCCGTGGCCGCGGGGCGGTACGGGTCGGCGCACAGGAGAAGCGTCTTCTTGCCCCGGTGGCTCAGGTGCCTGGCCAGCTTGCCCGCCGTGGTGGTCTTGCCCCCGCCGGCCGGTCCTACCAACAGCACCACGGCCGGCCGGCCACTTAGCTGGAGGGGTTTGCGTTCTCCGCCCATCAGCCGGATCATGCTCTCCCGGACCACGGCAATCAGCTGCTGGCCGGGGGAGAGGGACTCCAGCACACGCTTACCGGTCGCCTCGGCCTCCACTTGAGCGAGAAGTTCGCGCACCGCTTGGTAGTGGACATCCGCTCCCAGCAACGCCAGACGTATCTGCCGCAGGCCGCTGCGGACGTCCGCCTCGGTAAGGTATCCCTGGCCCCGCAGCTGCTGAAAGACCTGGTTCAGCCGCTCTGTCAGAGACTCAAACACAGGAGCAGTCTACGGCCCTCAGGACATGTGCTCAAGGAAGTCGGTGCCCAGACGACCTGCGGCAAAATCGGGGTGGGAGACTACCTCGATGAGAAGCTCGCGGTTGGTGGACACTCCGCTCACCCGGAAGCGACGCAACGCTGCGTACATGCGGATTCGCGCCTCCTCCCGTGTCTCCCCGAAGGCGATTACCTTGGCCAGTAGCGGGTCGTAGTAAGGGAGTATGGGCATCCCGTGGTATAGGGCGGAGTCTACCCGGACACCCACGCCGCCGGGAAGCTGTCTCAGGCACAGCGTTCCCGACGAGGGGAGGTAATCCCGCCCCGGGTCCTCGGCGTTTATGCGGCACTCGATCGCGTGCCCCCAGAACTCAACCTGGCCCTGCCGGTACCCCAGGGGCTCCCCTTGGGTTATGCGCAGCTGCTCGCTGATCAAGTTTCTGCCCACGAGTACCTCGGACACCGGGTGTTCCACCTGGATGCGTGGGTTGATCTCGATGAAGTAGTACTCGTCTCCCTCGATGAGGAACTCCACCGTGCCCGCGCCTACGTAGCCCAGGGCTTCTGCGGCCCCTACCGCCGTCTGGGAAAGCTTCTTCCTTACTCCCGGCGGGAGCCCGGGTGCGGGGGCTTCCTCCACCAGCTTTTGGTGGCGTCGCTGTACGGTACAGTCCCTCGTTCCCCAGTGCACCACATTGCCATTCGTATCGCCTAGGACTTGGACCTCCACGTGGCGGGGTGAAGGGACGAATCGTTCCAGGTACACGCGTCTGTCGCCGAAGGCGGCCAGGGCCTCCTCTTGGGCTCGGGTGAATGACTGGTTCAGTTCCTCCCGGCGCCGCACCACGCGGATGCCCCTCCCCCCACCTCCGGCCGCAGCCTTGAGGAGCAGGGGAAAGCCCAGTTCATCCGCTTCCCCGTTCAGCTGTTCCATCGAGCCGATGGGCTCAGATCCTTGGAGTACGGGGATGCCCGCCTCTTTGACCATTGTCTTTGCATGCGCTTTGTCCCCCGCCCGGGATAGCACTTCCGGTGAGGGCCCGACAAACGTGATGTTGTGTGCAGCGCAGATCTCAGCGAGTTCAGCGCTCTCGGAAAGAAAGCCGTATCCCGGGTGCAGCCCGTCGGCTCCGGTTACCTCGCACGCTGCCATCAGGGCCGGGACAGAAAGGTAGGAGCGACGCGGATCCGCCGGTCCGATGCATACTGATTCGGCGGCCTCCCGCACATGCATCGCTCCCCGCTCGGGTTCGGAGAATACCGCCACCGCGCTGAGGCCCTGCTCTCGGCATGCGTCGAGGATCCGCAGGGCGATCTCACCGCGATTGGCCACCAAAACCTTCTCCACGGTTATGGGGTGGTGCGCAAGACGAACAGCGGCTGTCCGTACTCCACCGGTGAGCCGTCTTCCACCAGGATGTCGTCGATGACCCCTGCCCGGTCGGCTCGGACCTCATTCATCACCTTCATGGCCTCCACCAGGCACAGCACCTGGCCCGGCTCGACCTCGTCTCCCGGGTTGACGTAGGGGTCTTGGCCGGGGGAAGGCCTTTGCCAAAAGGTGCCCACCACTGGGGAGCGCACGTATTCCTGGGCTATTTCGGTTTCTTCGCATGGCGCCTCCCGGGCCGGCGCTACCGCAGCGCGTCGTAGGGTGATGCGACGGCCTTCTTCCTCCACAGTCAGCTCGCTCAGCCCCTCCTCGCGTAGAAGGATGCACAGCTTCCGCAGTTCGTCGAAATCCACCGTTCCTCCCTCCATGGTGCATTGTAACGGGTCGGGGCCCCGTCCGGCGAAACACAGCTGGGCTGCGCCACTGGTTGATCCTCCACGAGCCGGCTATAATCCCCTTGCACATGCAGTTAACCCTGAGGTGAGAGCGCGAGTGACCGCAGGATCGCAGGTACTGGTTCTTCTGATATTGTTGCTATTCTCGGCTTTCTTCTCCGGCTCCGAAACCGCAGTGACTTCATTGTCCGAGCTGCGGATCCGCTACATGATCGAGCGCAAGCCCAAGAAAAGACGGGCCTTGGAGCATCTGCTGCGTGAGCCGAACGACCTTATCGCCACGTTGCTCATTCTAAACAACCTGGTTAACGTGGCGGCTTCGGCCGTGGCCACGTTGCTCTTTCTGCGAGTTTTGCCCCCAGGTCTTCCTCAGTACGTCTCGGCTATGGTAACCACCGGCGTGATGACCACTGCGCTCCTGTTGGTGGGGGAGATCACCCCCAAGACGGTGGCCAAGAACCGAGCGGAGAGTGTGACCTTGTTGGTGATAGGTCCCGCTTGGAGATTGACGAGGGTCCTATTGCCTGTGGTGCGTGGGTTGCGTGCGGTGGCCGGGGTACTGCTGAAGCCCTTCGGCGAGGAGCTTCTGCAACGAGAAGAGGCAGAAGTGTCCGAGGATCACCTAATCACCCTCATCGAGGAGGGAGAGGAGCGAGGAACCATAGCTGCGCAAGACGGGGACATGATCCGCCGGGTGTTGGCGTTGGACGAGACCACGGCCGAGAACGTGATGGTTCCCAGGACCGACATGCAGGCCATAGAGGTCAACACTCCTCTTTCCGAGATCGCTGAGCTGGTCGTCCGTGACGGGCACTCTCGCTACCCGGTGTACGAGGGATTTCACGACAACGTGTTGGGGCTCCTCTACGCCAAGGACCTGTTTGCGCTCATGGCCAACGGTGATCAGGCGAAGATCAGGGACATACTGCGGCCCGTCTACTATGCGCCTACTACCAAGCCGATCAACGTACTGCTGCGAGAGTTCCAGCGTGAACGATTACACCTGGCCGTGGTGGTGGACGAGCACGGCGGGGTAGCTGGTATAGTCACCCTTGAAGATATTCTGGAAGAGATTGTAGGGGAGATCGAGGACGAGTACGACACCCCCCGCACGGGGCAGCTCCTCCGCAGGCTGTCGGCGAGCGAGGCCGTGGTGGATGGAGACGCTGAGGTGCGTATGGTTAACCAGACGCTCGGACTCGAGCTCGCAGGGGATGACGCGGTCACCATTGCCGGGCTGATCCTGGAGGAACTGGGAGACATCCCCGATCCGGGGGCAAGGATCCGCCTGGGCAGGGCCCTGCTCACCGTGGAGGAAGCCTCCGAACGGGAGATCATCTCTGTGCGCATAGCCAGCTTGCCCGAGGAGGGCGAGGAAGAAGAGGAAGACTGAAGCGCTCGACGCTGAAGGGGGATTGGATGCGAAGGACAGCCTTGACGCTGGCCGTTTTTTTCTTGTTCGGCTGGGCAGGACTGGCAGCCAGTACCGCGCTGGACGTGGAGTTCTTGCCTGACGAGCATTTGATTGCAGGTACTCAAGTGGTGTCTTGGCAGACACCTCCGGGGGTGGCTTGGTTTACCCTGCCAGCGAACTTGGGCCGGGAACCGAACCCACATGTATCGGGTCGCGTTGAGGACCAGCAATACCCATGGGGGTTTGATCCCTCCTGGACGGAGATCGATGGCTTGTGGTGGGTTGACGAAGATGGGCAGGAGCGTGAGTTGGATTATGAGCTCCTCGCCACGCCGCCTAACCGACAGACCTATTCTCTGGATGATGGGGTCCTGAAGGTGGAGCTACCGGAGGAAGAGGGGCAGCTCAGGATCGAGTTTCGGACACGCTTTCCCCATATAAGGGGCGGCGAACCGGGGCGGGTGGGAGATGTGTACACGTGGCGTTTTGGCTGGCATCCACTACCCAGCCCGCCGGTGGAAGATGGTTACCTGCCGCAGCTGATCTTGCCCCACGCTTACCGGGTCCGCCTGGCACTCCCCGACGGGTGGGCTGCCACTCTGCCTGGCCAAGCGGAGCGCAAGGAGGAGCCGGGGGAGGTTGTCTACCGGTCGAGCTTCACTGAGCCGGTCCGTTCGGTCAGTTTGTTCATCGCTCCCGTGCAGGAGTTGACCGAGGTCGCCCTGGAGGGACGAGAGCTCACGTTGGAACTCGTGGCCCAGCCCGGGCACGAGGATGAAGTACGAGCCCTGGCCACATACATCTGGGAGATCATGGAGTACTTCGAGGAGAGGTACGGCCCCTACCCGTTTGACCGCTTGCTCCTGGTGGAGCACCCCTCGGATGAAGGAATCGCGTTTGCCGCCGATGGCGTCGTTTTCATGCCCAGCTGGCTGTTCCGGCGGTCGGACCTCACCGCCAGGGGCACCCTCAGTCGCCTGGGGCAGTTCGTCCTGTCCCACGAGATTGCCCACCAGTGGTGGGGTGTAGGGGTGGGAGCCGACCTGGACGAGGAGAACTGGCTCTCCGAGGGCTTCGCCCACTACGCCGCCATGCGGTGGTTCGAGGAACGCTACGGCGCTGAGGGGGGCAACCTGTTCCGCCCGCAGCGGCCGGGTTTAGGAGAGGCTCTGCTGGAGACGGCTTTGGGTTACTTCAACCTGCGGGAGCACATGGTGGAGCTACCCTACCTGGACACGACGTTTATGGGCTTCGATGAGGCCATCGTCAAACCTACCAGCGAGGTGGAATACCTGCAGGTAAGTGGTGTGCGACTCTACGAGAAAGGGGCCCTGGTGATGCGAGCCTTGGCCCACCTTGTAGGCGGCGACGTCCTGGATGATGCCCTGCGGCAGACCCATGAGCGCTACCGGCGGGAGTGGCTCAGCGTGGAGTCCTTCCAGGAGCTTGTGGAGGAGGTCAGCGAGCAAGATCTGAGCTCGTTCTTCGCGGATTGGGTGTGGGGTGATGCACAAGCAGATTACGCTGTGGAGGGGATGAACCGCCGTCGGACGGAAGACGGGCATGAGACCCACGTGCATTTGGAGCGCAGCGGGAGTGGTTTTCTCCCGGTTACGGTGGAGGTTCAGGGTGCGGATGACCAGCGCAACAGGCGCACCTGGGAGGCCACCGACGACGACCAAACCACGATGGTCTTCGAGACCGACTACCGCGTCCGACGGGTGGTGGTGGACCCGGAGCACCGTGTGCCCGACGTGGACAGGCTGAACAACAACCAGCCACGCCGGTTTGTGGTGGCTATGGATAAGAACCGGGTGCCGTTGGATGCCTACGTGGTGCAACCGGATCCCGCCACTCAGGCCGTGTCGTTGCGCCACCTGGACCGCTTTGGCGTGGAGGTCGTGCCCGAGTTGCAGGCCGCCTCGGGATGGGTGAACTACGGCCGCGAGTTTGGGGTTTCCGGCTGGGCCCAGGTGACGGACACGCTCATCGGGCAGCTCTCCCTCACTCGCCGGCTTTGGTCAACCCCTGAGATCGGCTCCCCCGGCACCTATTGGATGCCCGCCGGGGAACTATCCCTGACCATGGCCCGTACCAGTACCCCTCTGTGGGTAGCCGAGCTGGGAGTCTCCTGGCAGGAGCAGGTGAGCCGGGTGAGCCTGGGGGCAGCGTCGGTGCTGTTCGTCCCGGAGGCTTCCGCCGGGCGGGTGACGCTGGCCGGGATGTGGGAGGAGCGACTGCTGCCCAGAACGTACATCCGGCTCGCTGTGCGTGGTGGGTTGGCGACAGAGGGGATGCCCAATGAGTTCCTCCTTGGCCTGGAGGAGTTCAACACGCTGGGCTCCCCGGACACCCTGGATGTCCCAGACTCCATTCCCCCTTCGCCTAAGGGGCAGTACAAAGCCTCCGGCACCCTCTCCCTCTGGCTTCCGGAAAGCAATCCCGACTACCTCCTGGGAGGCCTGGCGCTCCTCAGCGACGTGCGTATTCGGGCCTATTTCACCGCCGGGAGGGTGTGGAGCCAGCTGGAGGATTGGGCCACAATCCCCACCTACACTGAAGCGGGCGGGGAGGTGTGGACCACCTGGGAAGCCTTGGGTGGGCTCCTACAACTGCGGGTCGTGCTGGGCTTAGCCTGGCCCATTTCCCCAGCAGGGACCGGGGTGTTCTACCTCGGGATAGATATGTAGCTTGAGAGTAGGCAGTGACGGGGGCTGAGTATGCGGGTATCGCTTAAATGGCTGTCCGAGTACGTAGAACTGACCGACGTGGACGTCAGAGAGTTGGCGGACCGCCTGACGCTGGCCGGCCTGGAAGTGGAGGATGTGCACGAGTTCCCCCACTTGGAGGGTGCAGTAGTCGGCATGGTAAGGGCCGTGGAGGCGCACCCGAACGCGGACAAGCTCGCAGTGTGCACGGTGGAAGCCGACGACGGAGAACACCAGGTGGTCTGCGGGGCCCCCAACGTGGCTCCCGGCCAGCTGGTGATATTCGCCCGTCCCGGTACGCACCTTCCGGGAGGGGTGGTGGAGAAGGCCGAGCTGCGGGGCGTGAAGAGTGGGGGTATGATCCTCTCGCGGGCTGAACTGGGCCTGGAGGCCAAGTCCGAGGGCATCTGGGTCCTCCCCGAGGAAGCACAGCCGGGTCAGGAGTTCCAACAGCTGATCGAGGCTCCGGACGCTGTCTTGGACATCTCCATCGCTTCCAACCGACCCGACCTCCTAGGAGTCCACGGGGTGGCCCGGGAAGTGGCTGCCTTGCTGCAACGGCCGTTGGGCGAGCCCGCGCTTGATTACCCCGAACGGGGGGAGCCGGCCGAGAGCTTGGCCCGGGTGGTGATCGAGTCCGCGGAGGAGTGCCCCCGCTACGTTGCTCGCCTAATCCGCGTTGTGGGAGAGGGGGTTTCCCCGCTGTGGCTCCAGGCACGGCTGTCCAAGGCCGGCATGCGTCCCTTGGCGCCGGTGGTGGACGTTACCAATTACGTGATGCTTGAGCTCGGCCACCCGCTGCACGCGTTCGATTACGGTCGGCTTGGCGATTCGGTGATCGGGGTCCGGCGGGCCCGCCCCAAAGAGCGCCTTACCACGCTGGACGGAGTGGAACGTGAGCTTACATCCGAAGCCCTGCTGATCACCGCTGGAGACCGTCCTGTGGCTGTGGCTGGGGTCATGGGCGGTGAGCAGGCCGAAGTAGGCGAGGACACAACTGCCGTCCTTCTCGAGGCGGCCTGCTTCTCCCCTGCCCGCGTGCGCCGCTCGGCGCGGGCACTGGGCTTGCGCTCCGAGGCCTCCCACAGGTTCGAGCGTGGGCTTTCCCCGGAGGCGGCCGAGCGAGCCTCTCGGCGATGTTGTGCGCTCCTGGCCGGCCTTATAGGCGCTGAGGTGTCTCCCGGGGCCGCGGACGCGTACCCTGAGCCGCGGTCGCCACGCACGGTGAGCCTGCGTAAGGCGCGCCTCCTTCGCGTCCTGGGGGTGGAGGTCCCCGACGATGAGGTAGGGAGGGTGTTCTCCTCTCTTGGTCTCTCGGCCCAGGAATCTGATGAGGCTTGGCAGGTGAGCATCCCTGCCGAGCGGGGGGACCTCCTGCGAGAGATCGACCTTATCGAAGAGGTGTCCCGCATATATGGCTACCATACTATCCCCTCTGTTGCTCCCCGCGTGGCCCCCGTATTGGGGGCAAAGGACCACCGCGAGGAGTTCTCCGACCGTGCACGCCGCAGCTGCGTGGCGCTCGGCCTGTACGAGGTGATCACCACCTCCCTTGCTCCGGGCGACGAGGCGGGAGTCGGCTTGAGTAACCCCATGGCCCAGGGCCAGGAAGGGCTGCGGGCTTGGCTCCTTCCGGGGCTTCTCTCCGTGGTGCGCCATACCCTGGACACCCAGACACCAGGGGTGGCGCTGTTTGAGATCGGCCACGTCTTCTCCCGTCGTGCGGGCCGCGTTGAGGAACGGGAGACGCTGGGCGCAGTCTTGGTGGGACGCTCGCCGTTTCCGCTGTCCGGGAAGCTATCCTACGGCCCGGAGCACATCAAAGGGTTGTGGGAACAGCTCCTCTCCGCCTTGCGGGTGGAGGGCGTCCGTTTGGGCGCCTCTGACCACAGCTGGCTGCACCCCGGCCGGCGGGGAAGGTTGGAGCTGGCCGGTAGTCCTGTGGGCTGGTTGGGGGAGGTGCATCCCGAGCTTTGCGAGGACCTTCCCGGCCGCTACCGGGTACAGGCGCTTGAGGTGGATGTGGAGGCGCTTATGGAGGCACAAGTGCCGCCCGCCCATCGGCCGCTTCCCCGCTACCCGGTCTCCAAACGGGACCTGTCGCTTGTCGGGCCTTGCGACGTCCCCGAGGAGCGCCTGCGGGAGGCTATCCTGGCTGAGGATCTGGTGGAGGAATGCTTCCTGTACGACATCTATGAGGGAGAGCGCATTGGCGAGGGACAACGCAGCCTGACGTACGAACTCACATTTCGGCACTCCGAGCGCACATTGGCCTCCGATGAGGTCGAACAGGCGGTAAAGCGCATCCTGGAGCGCCTTTCTCCCTTGGGCATGACCCTGCGGAGCTGAATGGAACGCACGGTGGTGGCTGAGGGCCCCGAGGAGACCCAACGGGTGGGGGAGGAGCTGGCCCACCGGCTAAAGAGCGGCGATGTTGTCGCCCTGGTGGGAGAGCTCGGCGCGGGCAAGACCACGTTGGTGCAAGGACTGGCCCGGGGATTGTTCATCAAAGAAGACGTCCTTTCCCCAAGCTTTGTGCTCGCACGCACCCACCAGGGGCGCCTCACTTTGCACCACATGGATGCCTACAGGATCAACGACCCGGCGGAGCTCGCCGAGGTGGGCCTCACCGAACTCCTCCCCCCCGAAGAAGGGGTGACCGCGCTGGAGTGGGCAGATCGCATCCCCCAGCTCATCCCCCGGGGTGCGATCTGGGTAACTATGACCATGCCCAGCCTCGAACGCCGGCGCATTGAGATCCGTGGAGGGCCAAGCTAGCTCTTGGCCTTAAGAACCTTGCGCGCCCCTTCCGCCACCCCGTGGGCGGTGAGGCCGTAGTGAGTGAGGAGTTCCTCCGCCGGGCCCGATTGCCCGAACACGTCCTGCATAGCCACCCGGGCCAGGGGCACGGGGTGGTGCTCGGATAGGACCTCGGCCAGGGCGGAACTCAGGCCTCCCATGCCCTGGTGCTCCTCGGCGGCCACCGCGCAGCCGCACCGCTGAGCCCAGGCGAGCACCCCGTCCACGTCCAGCGGCTTGATCGTGGATACATTTACCACGGCTGCAGAGATGCCCTCTGTGGCCAGTGTTTCGCGGGCCTCCAGCGCCCGCGAGACCATGATTCCGCAGGCGAACAGCACCACGTCGGAGCCTTCGGCCAGGTTATCCAGCTTTCCAAAGGAGAATGTAGGCTCGCCCTCATGCACCACCGGAAACGCCGCCCGCGCCAGGCGCATGTAGACTGGACTCTCATCGTAGCCCGCCAGAAAGTGCGTCGCCGCGGTGGCCTCGGGGCCATCGGCGGGCACGATCACGCTCATGTGGGGCAGGACACGCATATTGGATATGTCCTCAAGCATCTGGTGCGAGGCGCCGTCCTCACCCACGGTGAGACCGGCATGGCTGGCTACGATCCTCACCGGAATGGACGGATAGGCGATGACCTGTCGCACTTGTTCCCACGCCTTTCCGGTGGCGAACACGGAGAACGTGGTGGCGAACGGGCGCAGGCCGGACATAGCCATCCCGGCGGCGATGCCCATCATGTTGGCCTCCGCCACGCCCACGTTGAAGAAGCGCCCCGGGAATTCCTCGCCGAATACCCCTGCCCTGGTAGAACCGCCCAGGTCTGCAGTGAGCACTACAATGCGCTCATCCCGCGCGCCGGCCTCCGCCAGGGCCGCCCCGAACGCCTTACGTGTGGCCTCGGTCTTTGCGGGCATCAGCTTACCTTTTCCCAGTCCTTGAGGAACCGCTGGATGCCCTCGTCGGTCAGCGGGTGGTCGAAGAGTTGCATGGCGACCTTATAGGGTACCGTGGCGATGTCCGCCCCCAGTAGCGCTGACTCCACCACATGTCGCACGTGGCGCACGCTGGCCACGATCACCTCGGTCTGGAACCCGTAGTTTCCGTACACATCGAGGATCTCCCCCACCACGTCCATGCCGTCGCCGGCCCGGTCGTCCACCCTTCCCACAAACGGTGACACGTAGGTGGCCCCGCACTTGGCGGCCCACAACGCCTGCGTGGAGGAGAAAACCAGTGTTACGTTTGTGGGGACTTCCTCCGCGGAGAGCCTTTTCGCAGCTCGCATGCCGGCAACCGTCATCGGGATCTTGATCACCAGGTTGTCCGCCACCTTGGACAGCTCCCGTGCTTCGCTCACCATCCCTTCGGTGTCCAATGACAGTACCTCTGCTGAGACCGGGCCGGGGACTATGGAGCAGATCTCTTTGAGGAGCTCCCGAAAACTCCCCCCCTCCTTGGCCACGAGAGAGGGGTTTGTGGTCACCCCGTCGATCAGGTCCGCCAACTCCCGGATCTCCTGTACGCTTGCCGTGTCCAGGAAAATATGCATGTTAACCCCCTAACTGACCCCGCTTAATCCCCGGTCCGTACAGTGTACCCAGCGGCGCTTGCCGCTACCATAACACCGCCATGCAGTTTTGGATCCGGAACGTGCGTCAGGATGAGCTAAAACGATTGGGACAGATTTTCATGCGGGCGTATCAGGGCCTGGAGCGTTATGGCGAACGCTCCAGAGGTGAAGGTATCTCCTACCTGGAAGGGCTGTACGGGGATTGCCCTGAGGGTTTCCTGGTGGCCGACGCACCCGAGGGAACGGTGGGGTTAATCGTTTCGGATCCAAGCTGGCAAGACAGGAGTCGGGGGGAGGTCCTGGAGATACATGAGCTGGTGGTGGATCCAGCGTGGCAGGGGAAAGGCGTTGCGAAAGCCCTGATGTCCGAAGCGTTTGCCTTCGGCCGGGCGCGGGGGCGCGAGGCCGCCGCGCTGTGGGTGGGAGTGGGGAACAAGTACGCTCGTGAATGGTACCAGTCTTTGGGCTTCCAGGAGGAGGGCCAAAGAAGAGAGTGGATTCGTATGTACCGGCCCCTCAACGATGTCCGCTGCTGATCAATCGGGAGAGCACCTTGCTCATGACGTGGAGTTCGGACAGCGGAAGCGACTCCCGCCAGGTATGGGCTACCGCGAGGTCGCCCGCCCCGAATATCACCGTGGGGACCCCCTTTTGCACTAGATGAGCTCCGTCGGTCCAGGAAGGCATACCCCACTGCTTGGGCTGTTCGCCGAGGACAGCGCGGAGCGCGTGCGCAAGACTCTCGATGATTTCGGCCCCGGGGTCCGTCTCCCAGGGCTCCCAAATGTCGGTTATCTGAACCGCTTCGGCCTTGGAAAGTGCCTCTCTTACTACTTCCTCGACCGCGGCCGCGGTGAGTCCCGGGGCAAACCCGATGTCCATGTCCAACTCACACCGGTTGGGGACGACCATTGTGTCGTAGCCTCCGTGGATACGCCCCAGATTTACCCAGGCGCCCCGATCGAACAGGGTGTGGTGATGTTTCATGAACGGGAGTCTGCGCAGCTTTCTGTAGAGGGAAAAGCCGTGTTCGATCGCCGAGCGACCTCTCCAGGGCATGGTGCCATGGGCCGGGGTTCCCGTGGCCAACACGGCAAGGCCGATGGAGCCAGCTTCCGCCGGGGCAATGCGCAAGCCGGTGGGTTCAAGCACCACTGCCCCGGGCGTCTCAGGACGGACCTGCAAGCTCTCCGACCCTCGCCCAAGGTGTTCCTCGTCGACCACCAGCGCCACTTCCGCCGGCCCCCGGGTGGCAAACAGGGCTACCAGGAGGGCGGCGATCTGCCCTTTGGTATCCACTGCTCCCCGCCCGATAAGCTCGGTTCCCTGCAAGCGCGGTGTGAAGGCTTCGGGGTGTTCGTAGGCCGGGAACACATCCAGGTGGGCAAGGAACAAAGGGCCGCCTTCCCCGCGGTTTTTCTGCCTCAAAATGATGATAAGGCGTTTTCTGTGGTGTTGTATTTAAATCCCGGGGGAAAAGCTGCTGAAGCCAAGCCGGGAGGTGAGATAGAAACCCTGGTAAAAAAAGGTTATGCAGTGCTTGCCCCGGATCTGATTGGAGTTGGAGAACTGGGTCCTGCAGGATTTCATGGTGATGCCTATCAATTTAAGCTTGGAACGGGAGCTTATAACATCTGGTTCTTTGGACTGCTGGTAGGGAAAAGCATTGTTGGTGCTCAGGCGGCAGATATCATGCTATTGCTTCATGCGTTGAAAAAAC
>JAWOCQ010000002.1:0-3992 GCA_046483725.1 Candidatus Bipolaricaulota bacterium | reverse complement strand
GTTGCAGAAGGCGCGCCAGGTTCGCTTGTGGATCCCCAAGGGGATGGAGGGCCATCTGCGCCTACGAGCAAGGGATGTCAAGGCCGGCCGCGTTGTGGTGCGTGGGCCCTGCAGCCTTGGAGGCGACCTCCTGTCCACCGGGTCGATGGGGCGCAAGGTAAAGGAACACGGATTGATTATCGCCAGTCCGGAGGGGCCCGTGCTCGTTACAGGATGTGCCCACCCAGGGATCGACCGGATGGCTACCCGAGCCACGCGGCTGATGGGCCATGATTTGAGTTTGGTGGTCGGAGGATTCCATCTTGGAGGGGAGAGCCCTGAGCGGGTGTCCGCGGTGGTGGACCGCCTGGTCGGGGCCACGCGTTCTGTGGCGCCGGGGCACTGCACAGGGGTGGAAGCCACCGCTGCGCTTCTTGCCAGGTTCCCGAGTGGCATCACCCTTGAAGTGGGGAAGACGATACGGATGCCCGATTCCCCCTCACCCTGAGCGAGGCAGGTGGCATGTGCTGAAGCTCTTGGTATCGGGCCTGGCTCCCCCATCTTACGCCTCGCTGGCTAGCCGCCAGTTGCAGGCATGTGGCCATGGTGTCACCTTAGCTCGCCGGTGAGTAAATCGCGCGGGCGGGCGCAGGCGACACTGCCTCCGCTGCCTTGATCAGAGGATAGGCCGTCGGCGGTGCCGTGAGCAAAGGATGTGTTCCTACTTGTGCAGTCACGATCGAGTTCACGGTCATCCTGTTTTGGATGGCCAAGCCTATGAGATTGATGAGCTCACCAGCACTGACACCTCCCACCACCTCGCCGCCTAGGAGGACTCCCGAGTCTTTGGCCACAATCAGCTTGACGAACTGGGGATGGGTGTCCGGCATCGTGCCCGGATGCTTGTCTACCCCGGTGAAGCTCCCCACCACAATCTCGAAGCCTTCATTCCTCGCTGCGTTCTCCGTGAGGCCAGCTGCCCCAAATCCTACGTCTCCGATGCCCGTGGAGAAGATGCCGATGGTGCCCCCCATAGTCTTCACCGAGGAAAGCTTGTATAGATTCATCCCTGCAATGCGAGCTTCGGCACATGCGGTCGAGGCAAGCATGATCGCGCTCGGTTTGCGGGTGAGAAAGTCCCGTTTCTCGGCACAGTCTCCCACAGCGAAGATGCTCTGATCCTCGGTCCTCATGTACTCGTCCACGTGGATGAAACCGAGCTGGTTGGTCGGGATCCCTGCCTGCTGTGCAAGTGCGGTGTTGGGGTTGTATCCCATGCATAGGATGACGGCGTCCGCCGGTACCGTCTCCCCGTTCTGTAGGAGGACGCCAGTGGCCTGTTCGTCTCCCACGATTTCCTTCGCTCCTACCCCAGTTACGAGCTTGAGACCCCGCCGGGCCAACAGCTCCTCGACTTGGACAGCGACCTCCTCGTCGAACACCAAGCTCAGTACGCGGGGGAGGACCTCAACCAGGGTGACCGCTTTGCCCTGCTTGCGCAGTTCATCCGCTACTTCAACGCCGATGAACCCTCCTCCAATGATGACAATCCGTCGGGAGTGTTTGAGTTGATCCAATGCCCTGTCCAGGTACCCCTTGTCTTTGGGGACGGTGAGGACCCCGGGCAGGGTCGCTCCCTTGAGCCAGCGGGGTACCTTGGGCTGGGAGCCTAACGCCAGCATGAGCTTCTCGAACTCGATGTGGAGTCCTCCCTCTGTAGTACAGCGCTTCTCCTCTCGGGACAGCGATACAGCCTCGCCCACGCCCAGTTCAACGCCGGCTTTGTCCAAGATCTTGTCGGAGACGACGTTCTCACTCGACTCGTTGAGGGTACCGAACATGTAGGGGATGCCGCAGGGGACAATGGCGTGTCTTGTCTTGCGTAGGAGCAGAACGTCCTTCTTGGGATGGCATCGTTTGGCTACAGTCGCAGCTACGATTCCAGCGGGTCCTCCACCGATTACCAACACATCCTTCTTCACTGTGCCACCTCCTCGATGAGTTGGAGCCACGCGAACTTGGTCGCGTCCGGACCTCCAGGCCACTCATGGCTGCCGGTTCTGCCTACCAGCCGGCTGTTCAGGCTCAGGCGAGCGTCACTCGCCACATGCCGGACTACAGGCGGCTCTGTACCAGCTTCTGTGACAACCGTGATGTGCTCATGCACATTACCGTAGTATAGGCGACGCCCTGATCCATGCCCAAACCCTTACGGTTGGTGACGGAGCTCGAGGCCTTGCACCCGTCCTCATGCGGGTACCTGTTTGGGCGGTATCAACACCCTGAGTTAAGCAACACAAGGCTCTGATTCAGAAAGTGGACCCAACATCAGAACCTTCACTCGGGCAGTTGGTTACCATGGATGCGATCCATGGGATGCATTTGAGGAGCATCTGTATCAGCCGTTCAGAAACGTATGGAGCGGGTGGTTTCCCATCCATGGCTGTGGTGTGCGCCGGGCAGTGAGGAGGCGGCAGCGAAGCCCATCAAGCTCTTGGTTGTGTTACACCTGTCAATGGACGCCCTGTAGCTGAGGGGCGGCCAGCCCGGGTTCGGGGCTCAGGCTTTTCTCATGGCCATGTGCAATCTGCTACCATGAGCGTGCCCGCTGCGAAAGGGAGGCCTATTGGGCCTAACGGGGACGTAACTAGAACGGTGTCGCGACCGGCAAGCGGTCACGTCGGTCCAGGACAACGCAGGACGTCCTCTCCCCCTATGCAGAGCCCTGGGCCATGGACCCAGAAGCAACGCAGCGGTGTCGCCCAAGGGGCTGTTGAACGAGATGCTGACGCTAGCGAAGGAAGCTGCGCGGGGCGGCAGACGGCTGAACCTGGGCCGGGTGGCGCTCCTGTTCTTGACGTTGGTGGTGGCTACAGTGACCCTCCACGGAGACCCGCCCCCGGCAGGCGGGCTCCTCTCCAAGACAACCACCTGCACGGCCGAACCTTGGATCATGTCGGCTGCCTGGGAAATCCTGGCCTGGGGAGCGGCAGCCACGCTGAGAACTACGATTCATGAGTTCGGGCACGTTGCGTACGCCTTGGCGGCCGGAGCCGAGCAAGCTCGTATCGTGTCCATCTTCCCCTACAGCGGTAGGGCAGTGTGGCGTTGGTCTTCCTCCCCGACCTACAGCCAACGGCTGGCAGCGCTCTCGGGAGGGATGACCCTCTGCCGAGGCCTGTCCGAGTTCGAGGGACCCTGGACTGGCCGCGTGCCCTCCAAGCTGTATTGGCTTCTTCGCCTGGATCCCTTCCTATACGTGCTCCGATCGTTGACCGCCGAGGTGGGCATGTTGCCTGCTCTTCCAGGGGACGACGTGGCTTGCCTCGTAACCCTCCTCGTCGACTGGACCCTGGACGGGGAGGTAGGCATTCCGGAGGAGATGGCCAGCCGAAGACAGAAGCTACGGCGCCTCTTCTACGCAGGAGGGCTCGCTCTCGCCACACTCGACGCGGCGTCTGCGTGGTGCTGCAAGCCCCCACCTCCTGACGAGAGCACGAGCATATGCACCGTCCTGGTTCTGCCTGGCTGGCTGGGCTTGGAGATCCGGTTCTGAGCAATGGTTCAGGCAATACACTGGCCGACACCCTGCGGCTCGAGCCCGAACGCATCGACTACTACCAAGCCCTTCGCCGGCATCGTCATCAATGTAAACGCGGACAACATCCAAACGCACACTGGTAGGCGCAACGTCAAGTGCTGGGCTGTCCACCGAAGTGCTCCCTCTCCGAGTAGGGGGCAAGTGGCAAGGCAGCGCGCCCCGGCAGAGAAGATCCTGGTGACGATATGGCCGGTGTTGCCCACGGTGGAAGACAGCTCAGAGCCTTGCCTTCCATCGTGGTAAGGGGTATGTTCCTTACCAAAAGGTGAGAGGCATACCCAAGGCCAAGGTGACCAGCAAGGGCCAGATCACGCTTCCAAAGGAGGTCAGGGCGAAGCTTGGGCTCGAACCTGGAGAGGCGGTGGAGTTCATCGAGGAGAAAGGTGAGTTCCGGCTACGCCGACACGTTGGG
>JAWOCQ010000087.1:0-16947 GCA_046483725.1 Candidatus Bipolaricaulota bacterium | reverse complement strand
GGCAGATCCCGGACGTAGTACATAGACAGGCCCACCAGCAGGCCCACCACAACGACCACGGCCAGCGCCTGCCGCCGGGACAGATAGACAATCCCGTCAAGAAAGCGTCCACGCCAGGGGCGCCTGTCAGGGGGCCTGGACTTCATCTCCAGACGGGGTCCAGATCCTAATGCTATATCCAGTCAGTTTGGCGGCCAGCTCGACGCT
Source organism: Candidatus Bipolaricaulota bacterium (assembly GCA_046483725.1). Taxonomy (GTDB): domain Bacteria; phylum Bipolaricaulota; class Bipolaricaulia; order Bipolaricaulales; family Bipolaricaulaceae; genus T3SED10-47. The sequence continues at coordinate 16,740 of JAWOCQ010000087.1, read as the reverse complement.
CTGGCCGTCACGGCCAATGGCAAGCGAGACCTCGTTTGCGGGGACGGTCACCGCTGCGGCACGCCCCTGCTCATCCAGCTCGATCGCCCGCACACTGGCCGGCGCAAGGCACCCCCGGATAATGTCCCGCGGGTCCTCGCTCCACCGGATGATGTCCACCTTCTCTCCGGACAACTCTCGAGAGACAGCCCGTATGCGACTGCCCCCGGCGCCCACGCAGGTTCCCACCGGATCAATACGCGGGTCCAACCCCCGCACCAGCACCTTGCTGCGCACACCGGGAATGCGGGCCACCTCGATTACTTCCAGCAAGCCCTGCTCCACCTCGGGCACCTCGAGCTCCAGAAGCTTGGCCACGAACTGCGGATGGGCCCGCGAAACGAACAGCCGGGGATCCCCCTGCGTCCTCTCCACTTCGTAGAGGTACGCGCGCAGACGCCGGCCCGGAACATACCGTTCCCCGGGGATCCTTTCCCGCTCCGGCATGAAGGCCTCCGCCTCTCCGAGGTTGATCCACACGCTCCGCCCCTCGAAGCGGTGCACGGACCCATTAAGGATCTCCCCCACCCGTCCCGCGTACATGTCGTACAGGATCTCCCGCCGGTGTTTCAGGATCTCCTGGCGGAACACTTCTTCGGCCCGTCGCGTCGCAATGCGGCTCAGGTCCTCCCACTCCAGACGCTGACCATCCACCCGAACATCGCCTGAACTGCGGTCGATGGACACTTGCTCGGGCGTCCGCCCAAACTCGAGGATATACGCCGCACCAATCCCCTGCTCCATTGCCACATAAGCCGCCTCGCGGTCGATGCCGCGTTCCCGGGCCATTTCCTCCAGGGCCTCGAGGAAGTCGATGTTCATCGTCCCTCCCGCTTCGGCTCGAAGACGACTTGGGCGCGGGCCACCTCGGCCAGGGGAAGCTCAACAGTTTCCCCAGCAACGTGCAGAAGAACTGAATCGCCACTCAGCCCCTCAAGACGTCCAACCACACTCCTCTGACCCCCATGCGACCCGTGCAGCCGCACCCGGATCTCCTTGCCCACAACACGATGATAGTGCCACGGCTCATACAGCCTACGTTCAACCCCCGGAGAAGAGACCTCAAGCGTATAAGGCGAGGTGATGGCCTTGTCGCTATCAAGCAACCGCTCGATAGCCCGGCTGGCCCGTTCGCAATCAGCACTCGTTACCCCATCCGCGGTGTCGATGTAAACCAGGAGCCGTCCTTGGCCTTCGCCGCCGGACAGCTCCCAGTGATACAACTCCACCCCGGCGCTCTCAGTGCCCTCACGGAGCAGCGAATCCAGCTTTTCCGGGAACATGACCATGTTTTACCATTATACTTACCCTGTGCCATGGTCACAAAGGGTTCCCATCGTACAGATCGCTTGTCTGTGCTCCCCGAGGAGGAGGGTCTGAGGATAGACCGCCTGGTAGCCCGCCGCCTGGGGATTCCCCGCTCACATGCCCATGCTCTGGTGAAAGGCGGGCAGGTGTTGGTGGAAGAGCAGTGCCCTCAGCCGAGCCGGAGGGTGAGCGCCGGCCAAACGGTGGAGGTCGTGTGGGAGGGGCCTGGACTGCAGCCCACCCCTCATCACCTACCCATTCTGTATCAAGACGCGGACATCGTAGCGGTGGACAAACCCCAAGGAATGCCAGTTCATCCGGTAGGTGCCGCCGACCGACAGCCCACCGTGGTAACGGCGCTGCTGGCCCTCACCACCCTGGCCGGCGGTCCGGCCAACCGCCCAGGGGTCGTCCATCGCCTGGATGCCCCCACCACCGGGGTGCTGGTCCTGGCGCGCAACGAGACCTCGCATGCCTCCCTCTCCGCCCAGTTCCGGCACCGCACTGTGGAGAAGTCCTACCTGGCGGCGGTGGAAGGCCAGGTGGAGGCGGCCGAGGGCACCGTGGAGGGGCGTATCGGTCGGGATCCTCACCGCCCGTGGAAGATGACCGTCAGCCCAACGGGTCGCTCGGCTACCACGCACATTACCGTGCTCCACCGCACAGGAGGCTGCACGCTGTTAGAAGTTCGCCCCCACACCGGCCGCACGCACCAGATCCGGGTACACCTCGCGGCCATCGGCCACCCCATCCTGGGCGACAGCACATACGGAACTGGAAACCAACGCTTCTTGCTGCACGCCTGGCGCTTGGCGATCACCCACCCTCGTAGGGGGGAGCGCCTCTTGCTGGAGGCTCCTCCTCCGGAGGCTTTCGGTCCCTGGCTCGCACCCAAAGGTAGTACGCGCCGGCAATGAACTGCGTGGCTATCGCCCCCCACAGAAGCCAGACACCCCAATCCGCAAGGAGAACGAGGGCCGTGGCCAATGCGGTGAGGGAGGCGGCCAGCTTGCCCGGCCAGCGAGCACCAAAGTGCCGCCGCTGCCCCCAGAACACCGCCGCCCCTATGGCTATGCCAGCTTGGGGAGCGACAAAGAGGGCAAATGCCAACCAGGGAATCCTCCCTACATACGCCAAAACCGCAAGCAGACCCATGTAGAAGACCTTGTCCATGACCGGATCCAGCCACTTGCCCAGCTCGGTGACCTCGTGGCGGCTGCGCGCTGCTAAACCGTCGAGGACGTCTGTCAAAGCAGCGACAACCAACAAGGCGAAGGCGAGGGGCAGTCGCCCCGCCAAGACGGCCCATACCATAGGCACCAGCATGAGCCCCCGAAGAAGCGTAAGCCCGTTGGCCAGGGTCATAAGACGATCATAACCGCCCCAAACTGCCAGGCCAATTCGCCCTTCATGGGCCTTCCGCGTATACTGCGGTCAACCCGCCGTAACTTCTCAGTGAGGTGATGACATGCATAGCCGCAGGGTCGTCGTCATGGGCGCCGCCGGGCGTGACTTCCATAACTTCAACGTTGTATTCCGTGACAACGATGCCTATGAGGTGGTAGCGTTTACCGCCACGCAAATCCCCGGCATCGAGGGGCGCCGCTACCCGCCGGAGCTTGCCGGCAAGCTCTATCCACAGGGAATCCCCATCGTACCTGAGGCAGAGCTTGGCGAGCTGGTACGCCGGAACGAGGTGGACGCTGTTGTCTTCGCCTACTCCGATGTATCCCACGAGCATGTCATGGACAGGGCGTCCACCGCCTCCGCTGCAGGTGCGGACTTTTGGCTTCTGGGTCCCCGGGCTACTGAGCTCGTCTCCCAGGTGCCGGTGGTCGCGGTGTGTGCAGTACGTACCGGATGCGGCAAGTCCCAGACGACGCGCACAGTTGCCAAGCTTCTAAAGGACAGCGGAAAGCGGGTCGCGATCATACGCCATCCCATGCCCTACGGCGACCTGGCGGCACAGGCGGTACAGCGATTTGCCACCTACGACGACCTCACTGACGCGGGGTGCACCATTGAAGAGCGGGAGGAGTACGAACCCCACATCGACCAGGGGAATGTGGTTTACGCAGGCGTTGACTACGAGATGATCCTCCGCCAGGCTGAGAAGGAGGCCGACGTCATCCTATGGGATGGCGGAAACAACGATATGCCCTTCTTCCGGCCGCAAGTGCATATTGTGGTGGCCGATCCACTGCGCGTCGGGCACGAGAACACCTACTGGCCCGGGTCGGTTAACGCACGCGTCGCGGATGTGCTGGTGATCAACAAGCTGGACTCGGCGTCTGTGGAGCAGGTGACCGAACTTCGCGATTCCCTGTATAAACTCAATCCCAGCGCGATGATTATCGAAGCCGCCTCTCCCATCACGGTGGAGGATCCAGAGTTGATCCGTGGTCGCCAGGTCCTGGTAGTGGAGGACGGACCCACGGTGACCCATGGCCATATGGCATACGGCGCAGGTATGGTGGCCGCCCGTAAGCTGGGAGCCCAACCGGTGGACCCACGACCCTACGCCAGGGGCTCCCTGGTGGACGTATTCGCTTCCCATCCTCACCTGGGTCCGCTTCTGCCGGCCATGGGCTATGGGGAGCAGCAGATAGGCGAGCTGTTGGCCACTATCACCCGCGTGCCCTGCGAGGCGCTGGTGGTGGGCACTCCGATAGACCTTAGGCGTCTACTGGACACCGACCTACCGGCAACCCGAACCCGGTACGAGCTTCAGGAGATCGGGAGCCCCACCCTAAAGGACGCTCTGGCCTCTCTTCTATAGACACGGGTAAGGTATGGCCCGGACAAACCGGGCCGGCCGCCCCTTACCTCCTTCCGGGCGTCACTAGCGCCACAGCGGTAGCCTGACCCTGAGGAGGGCTACCATGAGAAAACTACTGATTACGCTGGCGGCATTAGGGGCTCTGGGGATGGTGCCCGCGGGCGCCGTAGCGGAAGACTTAGATTTTGGCGGTTCACTGGGATTGGAGTTCACCTTTACGCCAATCCCGCCTGCGGATGTGGACATCAGCACGGACATCACCCTGTCGCTGAGCTTCGCGGATGCTCAAGTGATAAGCCGCACCCGCCTGACGTGGGACGGGCTTCAAGAAGCGTGGCTTAGCTTCGGGTTGGACCTGAAAGCCTTGGAGCTGATCAGCGCGATGCGCTTCGACCCGTGCTTTTCCATGTACAGGCTGCAAGCATGGGGTGAATGGTGTCCTGCTGAGCTCGGAGGACTGGTCCTGTTGGAGAACCTGGCGGCCCCCTGTGAGCCTGCCGACTACACAGTAGGCGTGGTGCTCGACCTGGGGCTTAACCTCGAATATGGATTCTGGTTGCGAAGCCTGACGGGCTTCGGGGTATGGGACCTCTATTACCTCGTCGACGACCTCGTCCGAACTGACCTCTCCCCCGCCCCCGGGTGGTGGTTCGAGGAACAGCTGCTCGGGATAGGCCTACAAGGCGAGTGCTTCTCAGTGGACAGCTGGATCCTGTTCACCGACCTCGGCCTGAACTGGGCCCACTTTGGAAGCGCCTATAGGTGGACGGAACCGGATGTAGAGGTAGGAACCAGGCTGTGGTGGACGGGAGGGATGGCGTTCGACTCCGCCGAGCTGATCGTTGCCGGGACGATCAACCCCGTGACCCTACGGTCGGTGACGGTGTTCGACTTGGGCGGGTTTGTCATGCAGGAGATCGACATCGAGGTTGCGTTCTCCGGCATCACCATCTACTCACAGACCATGTTCGATTTCGTCGGACTCCTGCAACAGGTCGCGGGAATCGAGCTACGATTCTAAGCTGTGGAGAGGATGGAGCTCCTGGAAGAGCTGGCTGATGAGCTGCGTAGACACCCCAGCCCGGAGTCACGCCGCCGGCTGACCCAGGCCGCAGTGCCTTTGGTGGAGGAGGTGGCCCAGGAGTTCGGCGCCAGCGGAAGGCCCCGGGACGCGTTGCTCCGCGCGGGGCACCTTGGGTTGCTGAACGCTGTTAGCAACATAGATCTGGATAAACGGGGCGACTTCGCCACCTTCGCCCGCAACCTGATTCGCGGCGAGATACGCGCCTGCATCCGCGAGGGCTTCCCCACGCCGAAGCCGCCCTCCTGGCTGGAGGCGCTGGGCGAGCGCATCGACGTCGCCCATCGGGAACTAGCCGGCGAGCTAGGTCGCCCTCCCTCATTGAGCGAGCTGGCGGGCCGCCTCAACCTAAGCGAGGAGGGCCTGCGAGAGGCGTTTAAGGCTCGAGAGGCGTTTCGCTACACGTCGCTCGCCCAGGACCAGCGGTCAAGCGACCCTCAGCCGGACTTCCACCCAGAGGCGGTACAGGACGCAGCGCCCACGGAACTCCCCTGGCCGGCACGCGCACGGCTGGCCCAAGCCCTCCAGCGACTGCAGGGGCTGGCGGAGCGTATGTTGGATCAGGTGTTCGGGGGCGAGAAACGAGACGACAACTAGCAGCACATACCAGGTATAAGGTGAGCGAAAGGGCAAACCCGGGGAGACCCGGGGGCGCAAAGCTTAGGGCCTCTGCCAGGAGGTGGCCGAGCTGCCGAAACACCTCCAAACCTTGTGGGAGGTGTTTTTGATGCGAAAGTGGATGGCGGTTGGAACAGCGTTACTGGTCGGCCTTGTGCTGGGCACAGTCGGGTACGCCGTGGACGAGGGAGTCAACGTTTCCTGGGATTCCCAGTGGTTCATTCGACTAACCATTGACGAGCTGTCGGTGTCACTGGGGACGATCGGTGGCGACGATGGGCCGGGTTCCTACGACCCAAACTCCGGTGAATGGGAGCCGCTGGAAAGCACCGGACACGGCGGATGGGTCCTCAGCAACAACCCGAACGGATTCACCCTGACCGTGTCCGCGGCCAACGAGGGCGGTTACGAGGAAGCTGACCTCAGCAGGTTCTTCATCACGGGCTGGACTACTGAGGGCTGGCAGGCCCTCAACGACACGGTGACCCTGGGCACGCGGGGTAATGCGGGTAGGCAGGATCTTGACGACATCGGTTACCGCTACGAGCCCAGCTTCGACGACGCGCCGGGCGACTATGAGGTAACCGTCACCTTCACCGCTACCACTGAGTAGCGGCCGCCATGGGCGGTTGACCTCTTGGCTGGGAAAGGAGCAACGGCCCGGCGCGTCTTAAGCCCGGGCCGTTGCGGAATAACAACGGTGAGATGATGCGAATAAGCTTGGTTGCGGTTGCCATCGCTCTGACCGTGGCCGCGAGTGGATCCGCGCTGCAGATAACGCAGCTTGAGTTCGAGTTCACCCTCATGCCCGGTGAGGAGCGGGAGTTCTCCTTCCAGGTGAGAAACGACGGGGAAAGTGCCCAACGCATCACCACCCAGCTAGGGGACTGGAAGCGAGCGCCCACCGGCGGTCACCACTTCCTGGAGCCCGGAGCTTTGCCCCGTTCTCTGGCCGACTGGCTGGAGGTGTCCCCGCACTCATTCACCTTGGGGCCGAGCGAGGTGCAGGAGGTGTCGGGCACCGTGCGCGTCCCCCCTGCCAATCCTGACCTACTCGGCGGCACCCACTGGGCAGTCATCTTCGTCCAGGGAGAGCCACGGCTTCAGGAGCACGAGGGCGCCATGGTCCTGTCAGTGGAGCGCTTTGGGGTGAAGGTTCTCGTTGACTTGCCGCCACGGGAGAGGGATGCCACCATCCAGGCGTTGGAGCCCGGCGGCCTGAACCCCCTGTGGGTGGAGATCGAGGTGGCAAACACCGGGAACACCAACCTGTCGGGCATAGAAGGCAACGTCATAGTGTACGACCAGACCGGCGAGGAGCTAGGCCGGTACGCGATCGATAGTTTCTCCTGCCTCCCCGGGGCCAAGCGCATAGTGCACGTGGAGACTGATCTGCAGCTCTCCGAGGCCGGAGACTACAACATCCTGGTCACAGTAGACGCTGGATTGGACCACCTCATCGCCACACAACGCATAGTGCGGGTTCGCCGACTGGCCCTGCAGCCCTTGGAGGAAGGCTGGGACGTCCCTCAGGACCTGTCCGGGGATGGTTTGTATGAGGACGTGCTGGGCGACGGCTCGTTCCACCAAGGAGATGTGGACGCCCTGGGTGAGTACCTCTATCGCCCGGCCGTGCAACGCAACTGGCGGGCGTTCGACTTCGCCAACGATGGCCAGGTCAGCGCGGACGATGTAGCGGCCCTGCAGGCGATGCTCGACGCCCAGGAAGACTGAGTTGTGCACCGACGTCCCCCCGGCGCGGTAAGCCGGTCCTTTCGGTCAGGTACCCCGGGGGTTAGTTTGGCCCCATGCGCGTACTTATCTGCGTGCTTGTTTGCGCAGGGCTCGGCCTTGCCGCCCATGCGGCCACTGTGGAGGTCACATCTCCACCCCGAGCGGTGGAGCCGGGGGATCTGGCGTTGCATGTGTTCCGAGTGGCCAATCCGGAGGACGCCGCACTGGAGATTCGCCTGTCTGTAGATCTCCCCCAAGGCTGGAGTGCCCTTCCCGTAAGCCCTCGGATTACCTTAGAGCCGGGGGAGACCGACACAGTGTTCGTCACCGTGCAGGTCCCCCGGGGGGCCGAGGCGGGGGACTATGAGGTACGGCTGGCGGCAAGCTGGAACGGCGAGGAAGCCTCCGCCACTGCAGAGGTGAGCGTGCGCCAGGTGGCAGCGGTAGCCGTGGAGTCCCCCCAGGGAAAGGACGCCTCACCGGGGGACTTGGTCTCGTACACCTTCGTTGTGATCAACCGGGGGAACACAGTGGATCGATACACCGTCAACGCCGACTCGGCACGGGGACACCGGGTTACGGTGTCGCCCGGGGAGCTCCCCTTGGCACCCAGCGAGCGAGGCACGGTAGTCGTGGAGGTAGTTGTTCCTGCTACGGCATCGGCCGGGAGGGACAGACTGCGCATTGTCATCCAGTCGACCACCGCCCCGGCAGTAACCCAAGAGGCGTTCCTTTTCACTACCGTCCTTCCCCCGGACCCTGAGCTGATCGTGGGGCACACGCGCGCGGAGGTGGACGCCAAGCTCGCGGGGCGACTGGACTACGACCTGTTGAACGATCATCGCGCCTCCGGGCTCGAGTTCTCCGGACGTACCTTTCTATTGGACGGAGATCTTTCCTTCACCCTGAGAACAACCCGGCCCGTGGGGGGAGCCTCCATAAGCTTGGACAGGGCAAGGTTATCATACACGCGGGACGAAGTACGGCTCCGCGCCGGTGAGTACACCATGTCGCTTCCCCATCTCCACAGCCTAACCGCCTCCGGTGTACTAGTGGATCTGTTTCCGCCATTTGGTTCCCTGTCCTTGCTCAGCGGCTGGCGGGACGGCGAAGGCCGATTTGGCGGGGCGGTCACCCTCGTCGGCAACGCTTGGGAGCTCGGCACCGCCTATAGGGAAACCCGGGGCAAGGAGGAGCATGTTCGCGCCCTCGCCGGCTGGATGACTCACACCTTGGGAGAGCACGTGGAGTTCGAACTCGCCTCCAGCCTAGCCCTGGGGCCTGAGCTATGGGACGAGGGACTGCAAGCAGCATTGCGAGTGGAGGTAGAGCCACTAGTCCTCCTAAACCTCTCGTGGCACTCAGTAGGGGGCGGCATCCCCAACCCCCTGTCGGACCAGCGAGGAATCAGCATGTCGGGCCGTCTATCCGCCCCGCCCCTCTCCTTTCGCTATTCCTCGCGCTGGATACGCCACCGCCCCCTGGGAATACACGGCAGCGACACCCCATCCCGCGTCGAGCTCTCCTCCTCGCTGGACTGGGCTCCGGAGGAATGGCCCATGTCCTTTTTCGGCAGGTTCTCCGGCCGCAGGGAGTGGGACGGAGCAGCCCAGGAAACCGAACGAGTCCAAGAGACAGAGCTGGGGCTGACCGGCGGGGAGGCACCGCTGACCTTCCGCCTCTCGGGCACCCTGCGCAAGTCCCAGGAGCTACCCAACCAACACACCCTGCTCCACACCACCTATCGCCAGCGGTTCACCCTGTCGGGAGAGTTCGTGGAAACCACCCTCTCCCTCAAGCAAAAGGCCTTGTTCGACGATGATGGGGAGGCGGTGGAACGCGGCTGGGGGGCAGCACTGACAACGCACTTCACCGACACACCCCATCAAATCTCGCTACATTGGGAACACGAGGGGAGCGAGGCTGCGCTAGAGCTGGAGTGGGAAGGGGAGCTGACAGACGACTTCAGCGCAGCGTTTACCGTCGGCGCCGGCTGGAACGACCAAGGAGAAGTCAACTCATTGAGGGCAGGGGTATCGTTCGAGTACTCGTTTGGGTGGGTACCCCCGTTTCTGCCTGCGCGAGGCTGGCTGGAGGGCCATGTGCTGGCCGACGAGCAGCCGGTGGAGGGAGCCGTGCTCGCCACCAACGGTCATGAAGTTGCCACCGATGAGGATGGGAGGTTCCTCTTTCCACCATTGGAGCCCGGCCGCTATGCGGTAACCGCGGAACGCTTGCCCCAACGGGTGCGGCTGCTTGACCCCGAGCCGATGGAAGCAATAGTAGAGCTAGACCGGCGCACGCAGCTTGCCGTACACTGCGAGAGGCTGGCGGAGGTGCGTGGGGTTGTATTCGAAGACATTGAGCAAGAGGGCGACCGCCACCCGGATGACCCCGGCCTTCAAGGGGTAACTGTGGTGCTTATGGAGGACGAACAGCCGGTCGAACGAATCACTACGGACACCGCCGGGCGCTTCTCTTTCACCCTCCTCTCTCCCGCAGAATACACGGTGCGCTTGGATGAGAACACGCTGCCCCAACGCTACGAGCCCACCACCCCCTCCGAGCTCAACGTGGAACTGCAGCCGGGCGCTGTCTCCGAGGTCGAGTTCGGCGCCTGGCAACGACCGCGGGAGGTGGTGATCGCCCCAACGCCGCCCTTGGCGGACTTCGACTGGGAGCCTGCCGTACCCGAAGCCGGCGAGGAGGTCTCGTTCGACGCTCAGCTGTCAATGGCCGGGGACGCCGAGATCGTCACCTACAGGTGGGACCTCACCGATGACGGAGAGACCGACAAGACAGGACGCGCAGTTGCCTGGGTATTTTCCGAACCCGGCGTGTACCGGATCACCTTGACCGTGGAGGACGAGCTTGAGCTGGAGGACGAACTGACCATGCCTATTGAGGTAGTCCCTGCCGACTGAAGAGCTTTCAGGGCTAGTCGCGCGGCGGGGGCCGGTTAACCAGAGGATTGATCAGAAGCCTCCGGCCGCGCCAGAAATACTCCCCCCCGGAGACAACTGCCAGGGCCACAGCCAGGTAAAGAAAGACCTCGCGCAGCACATCTCCCCACGGTCCGACCCCGAAATAACGCACGGCCAGGATGAATAAGACCAGTCCGGTGTGGGAAGCGGTCTTCACCTTTCCCAGGTAGGATGCAGAGATGACCACGCCCTCCCCCACGGCCACCAGCCTGAGCCCAGTCACCAGAAACTCTCGGGCGAGGATCACCACCACCGGGACAGCGGCCAGCTCCCCCAGTTCCACAAAGGAAACCAAAGCAGCCGTCACCAAGAGCTTATCGGCGATCGGATCGGCGAACACCCCGAACGGCGTCTCCTGCCGTAGAGAGCGAGCGAGGTACCCGTCCGCCACGTCGGATGCCGCCGCCAGAGCAAACAGAACGATGGCCAGAATTTTGAACACGGTCCCCTCGGCGAAGATGAAGTACATCAGTAGCGGAATCGCCAAGATCCGCGCCAGGGTTATCTGGTTGGGTATAGTCAAGGTCATCGCTGGGTGGCGGCAACTGCGCCCTGAGCTATTTTCCAGAACGAGTCGGGGTCAAGAGAAGCGCCGCCCACAAGAGCCCCGTCCACGTCGGCCAGGCCCAGGAAGGCTCGCGCGTTGTCCGGCTTCACAGATCCGCCGTATTGAATGCGCACTCCCGCCCCTTGGGGGCCGAAGCGGCCTACCAGCCACTCCCGGATGCGCCCGGCCATGTCCTGCGCATCCTCTGGCTGGGCAGCCATCCCCGTGCCAATGGCCCACACAGGCTCGTAGGCCACTAGGAGCATGGACGGGTTACCCAGTTCCACATCGGCCAGGGCGGCAGCGAGTTGCCCCTCCACCACCGCCCAGGCTTTGCCTCCCTGGCGCTGGTCCAAGGACTCCCCCACACATAGGATGGGGACAAGCTCGGCTGCCAGTGTGGCCTTCACCTTGCGGGCAACCACCGCATCGTCCTCTCCGAACAGCGCGCGGCGCTCGGAGTGGCCGCAGATCACGTATGAAACTCCATGCTCCTTCACCTGGGCCAAGGACACCTCACCGGTGAACGCGCCCTCCGGCTCCGGTCGCGCGCTCTGCGCTCCCCAGGCCACGTGGCTCCCCGCCAGTACCCCCTTGGCCACATGCAAGGCTGTAGCCGAAGGACACACGACCAGATCCAGGGGCGGTCTGTTGGGCACCACCTCCAAGAGCCGCCTCAAGTAGCTCTCCGCCTCCTCCGCGCTCTTGTGCATTTTCCAGTTGGCAGCTACCAGCGGCCTGCGCATGACTACCTCCTTCCGTTGACAACCGCCATCCTAGGCGTCTATTATGGCCAACGCAACTGAGCACAAGAGGAGGGGACCATGTGGCTTACGCTGGTCATCATCTTTGCGGCGGTGGGGCTGTTTTTGGCGAGCGCCATCCGTATCGTCCGCGAGTACGAGCGAGGTGTTGTCTTCCGCCTGGGAAGGCTCATCGGAGCCAAGGGCCCCGGCCTGTTTTTCATCATCCCCATCGTAGACACCATGGTCAGAGTGGACCTCAGGACCATTACCCTCGACGTCCCGCCCCAAGAGGTGATCACACAGGACAACGTACCGGCAAACGTAAACGCCGTGATCTACTTCCGGGTCATGGACGCCCAGGCCTCGGTGGTGGAGGTGCTCGACTTCATCGAGGCCACACGGCAGATCGCCATGACCACGCTCCGGTCCGTCCTTGGCCGCGCTGAGCTGGACGAGATCCTCGGCGAGCGGGAGAAGCTAAACCGTCAGCTACAGGAAATCATCGACGAGCACACCGACCCGTGGGGCATCAAGGTCATCACAGTGGAGATCAAGGATGTAAAGATCCCCACCGAAATGCAGCGGGCAATTGCCGCCCAGGCGGAGGCCGAGCGGGACCGTCGTTCCAAGATCATCCATGCCCAAGGGGAACTACAGGCGGCCGAAAAACTGAGCCAAGCCGCGGACATCATGAACCGCTCGCCGGGCGCGCTGCAGCTTAGGTACCTGGAGACGTTGTCCGATATCTCCTCGGAGAACGCGTCTACAATAGTCTTCCCTGTCCCCATTGACCTTCTCAGCCTCCTGCAGAAGGGCAGCCGGGATTGAGGTTCTGTACGCTGGGCAGCGGCTCCACCGGAAACGCCGCCCTTATCGAGGGGCCCGACGGCCCCCTCCTGGTGGATGTTGGGCTGTCCTGGCGGGAGACCATGCGTCGGGCTGCCCGAGCAGGGGTGTCCACAACCGAGCTGGGTTGGATAGTCCTCACCCACGAGCACGCAGACCACGTCCGAGGCCTGGACACAGCCCTCCGCCGTGGCCTCCGGGTCGCGGCCAGCCAAGGGACCCTCCGCGCCTTAGGCGTGGAGGGGGTGGCCTTAGAGCCCGGGTTGGAACTCGCCGGGATCAAGCTGACCCCGTTCCCCGTGTCCCACGACGCCGCCCAGCCGGTGGGACTGAGGCTGGACACCCCGGAAGTCCGGCTGGCCCTGATAAGCGACTTGGGGCGCATAACCCCCGAGGTGCTGGCCGCCATGGACGGCTGCACCCACCTTTTTATAGAGGCGAACCACGACACAGAGATGCTCCTCGCCGGACCGTACCCATGGCCGATCAAGATGCGCATCCTAGGGCCCAACGGGCACCTGGCCAATGAGGAAACTGCCCGCACTCTGGCCCGACTGGGCCCGAGCGGGCCCAAAGCAGTGCTGCTCGCCCATCTGTCCCAGGAGAACAACAGCCCGGCCCGAGCACTGGAAGCGGTGGCCCGGGCGCTGAACGGTTCCCCGGCCGACCTCTACCTCAGTTACCCCGACCGACCCTCGTCTGTAGTGGGCTCGTAGGGAGACACGACGCCGGCGGCATCCATCCCCTCAACAATACGCGCCACGGTGGGCCCCGCGGAATGCGCCCCCCACACTCGGGCCATGCCCTCGCTGGCGTCGATCTCATCGTATACGACCAGGACAACATACTCAGGCTGCTCCCAGGGGAAGAAGGCGCCGAAACCTGAAATGTAGTGCCCGGACACATAGCCTTCACCCGGACGCGCCTTTTCCCCCGTGCCAGACTTGCCCGCGATACCATAACCGGGAACGTCAGCAAACCGGGACGGCAATACCCACCGCGACGGGTCCACCGCCTTGCGCAAGATCGCCCGCATCTCGTAGGCCGCCTCCGGTGAGGCAACTCGGGCCACGGGCTCCCCTCCTGCCCCCTGCACCACGTGAGCCTGGTGGAGCAACCCGTCGCCCGCCAGGACTCCGAACGCCGCGGCCAGCTGCACCCCAGTGACGGCCACCCCCTGACCGTAGGAGCTGGTGGCGAGTTGCAGCTCGGTCCACTCTTCTACCGGACGCAGAATCCCTGCGGCCTCACCGGGCAGCCCGATGCCCGTGGGTTGCCCCAATCCCATCTTGGTCAGGTAGCTGTACATCGAGTCGATTCCCAGGCGCTGCCCCACCTGAACAAACACCACATTCAACGACTGGGCCAATCCCCGCTCGAAGGTCACCGGTCCGTAATTCACACTGGGGTTCGCGTTTCGCAAGGGAACCCCCATCACCATAATGGGAGAGTCGGCGTGAAAGACGTCATCAGGCTGGACCAATCCTGCATCCATCGCCGCCAACCCGGCCAACGCCTTGAACGTAGAGCCTGGCTCAAACATCTGGGTGACGGCCCACGGCTGAAGATGGTCCGGATTCGCGTCCGCCTGTTCCGGATCGAAAGTGGGCGCTTGGGCAAGCGCAAGGAGCTCGCCATTTTGCGGGTTGAGGACAATGGCAAACCCACGCTCGGCATTGTACTTCTCTACACCGGCGGCGATCTCCTCCTCGGAAATACGCTGAATATCGGGATCCAGCGTCAGTTTGAGATCTTCCCCGGCAGCCCCGGAATCCGCCACATCTAGACTGTACACTTGCCCGTCACGCCCCCGCAGCACCCGATAAACCCCGGGGCGCCCCGCCAAACTCTCCTCGTGAACGAGTTCCAGCCCGGCCAACCCCTGACCGTCCACACCAACCGTCCCCAACACGGGTAGGGCAATAGGTCCTTGCGGATACACGCGTATCCAGCTATCAAAAAACAAAAACCCCCGAATTCCCAGCTCCCTTGCCCGGGCCCGCAAGCGGTCTCCTAGCTCCAGGTCGAGTTGGCGAGAGAGCCAGGTGAAGTACGAGCTCCGGTAAACCTTGTCCTCCGCTTCAGCACGAGTGAACTCCAGCTCCTCCCTGAGCAGCTCCACCAAGAGCTCCGGTCGCGTCATGTGGTGGTTGTCCAGCGCAAGAGCGTAACCGGGGACGTCCTTGGCCAGCGCCCGGCCATCCGCCCCGTACAAGGTGCCCCGCCGGGCGGGGAGCTCCACCACCTGTTCCTGAATTCGCGACGCGGCCTCGGCCCAAGTCTCATGCTCCACTATCTGAAGCTGCACCAGACGGGCGGCCACGGCCACTAGGCCCAAGCCCAACACCAAGAGCAGAACTCCCCCACGCCTAACGGCCTGACTACAATCCATCTTCGCTCCCCAGCCGGGTGATCCGCTCCTCATCGAACGGCTCCATGCCCAACGCACGTGCACGGGCCTCCAGCTTCTGGCGGCTGAAGGCCACCTCCACCCGGTTCTCGTAGTACAAGACCTCGCGTTGCAGCTCGTCCACTGACAGGGCCGCGCGTGCCGCCTCACGGCGAGTGAGGGTAAGATCGGACACCAGTAATAGGTACAGAAACACCAACCCGGCTACCACCGCGCCCACGCCCAACACTGCAAGCGCCCGCAGCCAGTAATCAGAGAGGCTCAGATCACGCGTCCCCACCCATGGCAGGGACGATGTTCTCACTCGTGCCCTCATCCTCTTTCAGGCTAGGGACGATCCCTCCTCGAGGGGAGGACAGCTGGCCTACGCATGCGCGACCTCGCGCACCTCGGCCGCCCGGAGCTTTGCCGGGCGCGCCCGGGGATTGGCTGCCACCTCTTGGGTCGAAGCACGGATTGGCTTTGGAGTAAGAACCCTGACCCGCCCTTCCTTCTCCCAACCACGGAACGAATGCTTCACCAGCCGATCCTCCAACGAGTGAAACGAGATCACGCACAGGCGCCCACCGGGCCGCAGCAAGGCAACGGCACACTTCAGCCCTTCCTCCAAAGCAGGCCGTTCTTCATTGACCGCCATGCGCAGGGCTTGAAACGTCCGCGTCGCAGGGTGGATGCGCTGCCGCCCCGGCGGATAGCAGCGTGCCACCAACCTGGCCAACTCCCGGGTGGTCCTAATGGGCGCCCGCTCACGCTCCCTCACTACTCGCCGGGCGATACGGCGAGCGCACCTCTCCTCGCCTAGGTGCCAAAGGAGGTCGGCCAGCTCCCTTTCCGAAAGGTTGTTCACCAGCTCATCTGCTGTCACCGAGGCCGCCGGGTCCATGCGCATGTCCAATGGGCCGTCGTACTGGAAGCTGAACCCCCTCTCCGGGGAGCTCAGCTGGAAGGAGGAGACACCCACGTCCATGAGCACCCCGTCCGGGGGAGGTACACCAGCTCCCGTCAGAAGTGTCGGCAGGTTTCTAAAATCACCTTGCACAAGCGTCACCTGCTTTCCCCACCTGCTCAGCCGCCGGTATGCGGTCTGCAGAGCCTCCGGATCCCGATCCACCCCCAACACCTGGGCCCCGCGCTCGAGCAGGAGCTCCGCGTGCCCACCCAGGCCCACAGTGGCATCGACAATGGTCCGGCCTGGCCCCGGACAGAGCATCTCCTCCACCACCAAAGGCATCACCGGCTCATGCCACGGTGCGCAGCCACTCCCGGACATCGTTCACCCCCGTCCAAGCTTCCTCCACCAGCCGCCCCCGTGCCCGGTCCAAGGCGCGCAGCCAGTCCTCTGACCTCAACCACTCCCCTGCACCGGCTCCGGGCACGCGCGGTACCGGGCGAGGAAGCTCCCGCTCTACCAGGCTCACGAACGAGCGCACCTTCTCGGTTGTCGCGACAGCCACGAATGGCGCCCGGCACAGGAGCGCCAGCTCCAAGGCGTGCAACCGCGCAGCGAACACGAGCGACGCCGACGCAAGGGAGCCCATCAGCTCTGCCGGGTCATCGGGTTGCACCAAGGCCAGACCCCGCAGTGCCCTTTCGTCCTCCCCCCGGGCGAGCACCAAGCCGCGCACCACGGTACACAAGGTTCGGGCGG
>JAWOCQ010000019.1:0-14699 GCA_046483725.1 Candidatus Bipolaricaulota bacterium | reverse complement strand
GGAGGGGAAGGAGCTGGCTGCCGTATCCCTTAGCGTGGACGGACCACCCAACGCCGACGAGCTGAAAGGAGCACCGGCACCAGGAGCGGACACACCCGAGGCCCCAGACCGTTGACGCCCGGGCCGAAGAAGACCGCCTGGTCGCCCCGCCGAACGCCGGCGAGCCCCGACACGTCGGCAGCCACGGTATCCATCCCCAGCTTTCCCAGGAGGGGGACCTCTCGGTCGCTGATGGACACCCGCTTGAGTCCCGGCTGCAACCCGTCACCATAGCCTGCGGTGAGGATGGCCGCGTGGACCGGTGCTTGGGTCACATAGCCGCGTTCGTAGCCCACGGGCCAGCCTTGGGGCAAACAGCGTATCGCGGCCACCTGAGTCCACACTCGCGCGGCCGGGACCACTCCCAGAGGCGGGTTGCAGGATACATCTGGGTAGCCGTAGATGGCGATCCCCGCCCGCACCATGTTCAAGGGCGGTGCCGTGCCCTCATGGAAGGCGAGGGCCGCTGCCGAGTTGGCCAGGTGCCGCCAGGGGACACGGTCTCCCTCCATGGCCCAATCCTGTAGGAGCTGGCGGAAGCGCCATACTTGGGCGCGGGTGAAGGCAACGTCGTCCTGTTGTGCCGAGTGAGCTGAAGAGAGGTGTGAGTAGATCCCCGCAAGCTCCATCCATGGGTCGCCCGCCAGCCGCTCCAGTGCCGCTTCCGCCTCTCCGGAGAGGAGCCCGAACCTGCCCATGCCTGTGTCGATCTCCAGGTGGACTCTGGCGGGGCGTCCGGCCAGCCGGGCCGCGCGGGGAAGTTCCTCCAGCATGTGCAGGTCGCCCGCGGGGATGTGGAATCCTTCCCCGATTGCTTCCCGTAGCGCCTGCCCCACAGGGGGGAGCATGACGAAAACCTCCTGGCTTAGCCCAGCCCGGCGTAAGGCCTTGCCTTCGGCCACGCCGGCCACGCCGAACCAGTCCACAAGGTCGGCGCCGGCACGGGCGGTCTTTAGGAGTCCGTGCCCGTAGGCATCTTCCTTCACCACAGCCATGAGAGAGCAGCTTGGCGGGATCCGTGCGCGCAGCCGCTCGAAGTTCTCCTGGAGGACACGGGTGTCGATCTCGGCGCGGATCATGATCCCCAATTAGGGTTCGCTGTTGCACCTGAGGCAACCGCCCCGGTCACCACCTCGGCGGACATTGTTCCGGGGGGACCTGTCGCAGGTTCTACGTTCTAGGTGCTGTGTTCTAGGTTCTATGTTGCTCGGGTTCTACGTTCCACGTTCGGTATGCTACGACTCGCGACTCTCGACTCGCGACTCTCGACTCACCATCCTGCCGCACACCTTTAGCCCGTATAATACCACCGATGAAAAAGCGGCTATGGATCAGCATAAGCGGCACCGTGCAGGGCGTGGGCTTCCGCCCGTTTGTCTACCGCGCCGCCGTGGGGCGTGGCCTTGCCGGCCATGTGCGCAACCTAGGAGACGCCGGGGTGGAGATCGAGGTGGAAGGACCCGCAGAGGTGGTGGATGCGTTCCTCCAGGCGCTGCGCGAGGAGGCTCCGCCCCTGGCCGAGATCGAGGAGACAAAGACAATGATCTTGGGTCCAAAGGGGGAGGGGGAGTTTCACATCATCCCCTCGGCCGACGCAGGGGAGGGGGGCGGCACGCTCCCTCCGGATGTGGCCACCTGTGGGCGGTGCCTGCGCGACATTGAGGATCCGGAAAGCCGCTATCACCAGTATTGGGCTACCAGCTGCACCGACTGCGGGCCCCGGTTCACGGTGATCGAAGGGTTGCCCTACGACCGGCCAACTACGTCCATGCGCGACTTCCCGATGTGTGAGGCCTGCAGGCGAGAATACACAGATCCCTTAGACCGCCGCTATCACGCCCAGACCATTGCCTGTCTCAACTGCGGCCCCCGGCTCAGCTACCTGGAACAAGGCGTGGCTGAGAGGGCGGACTCTATAGGCCGAGCGATACAGGCCCTGCGGGCGGGGAGGGTTGTAGCAGTGCAGGGTATTGGCGGGACGCACCTGGCCTGCGACGCCAGCCGGGCGGAGGTGGTGGCTGAGCTGCGCCGCCGCTTGAACCGGCCGGGCCAGCCCATGGCAATCATGGCCCAGGCCGAGGCGCTGGAGTCCTTCTGTGCGCCCACGGAAGAGGAGTGGGCCTTGTTGCGCTCTCCCAGGCGCCCCATCGTCGCGGTGCGCCTTAGGCCTGGAGCCCTACCTGAAGTTTTGGCGCCGGGGCTGCACACAGTGGGGGTGATGCTTCCGTACTCCGGGCTCCACCATTTGCTCCTCGCGGGGATCAGGCGGCCATTGGTCATGACAAGCGGCAACTTCCCCGGGAGGCCCATGGCCATCACCGAGGAGGAAATCAAGCGGGACCTTGGGGGGGTGGCCGACGGTTTACTCCTCCACAACCGGCGGATCGTGGCGCGCTGCGATGACTCGGTGATGCGTATGGCCGGGGGGATGCCGGTCTTTCTGCGTCGCTCCCGGGGATGGGTGCCTGAGCCGATTCCAGTAGAGCTCGGCGATGAGTCCCTCTTGGCCCTGGGCGGGGAGCTGAATGTGGTTTTCGCCCTATACCACAAGGGCAAGGTGCACCTCTCCCAGCACATCGGGGACACTGAGCACCTGGAAACTGTGGAGCACCTGCGGGGGGCGTTGGAGCATCTACAGCGCATCACCGGGGCGCCCAAGCCCCGGCGGGTGGTCTGCGATCTGCACCCCGGATTCGCCACATCGAGGCTCGCCGCGGAGCTGGGGGACGCGGTGCCGGTGCAGCACCATGTGGCGCATGTGGCCGGATTGGCTGCTGAGTGGGGCGTGGGGGAGCTGGTGGGCATCGCTGCGGACGGCTACGGCTATGGGCAGGATGGAGCCGCCTGGGGGGGCGAGGTCATCCTGTGGCAGGGGGGAACCTGGGAGCGGGCAGGGTCGCTTTCCGAGGTGCCGCTTCCGGGAGGGGATCTGGCCGCCCTCCGCCCGGGAAGGATGGCCGCGGCCTATGCGCTTGCCGCCGGCCTGGATCCGGAAAGGGCCGGGTTGAGCGCCGAGGAGTTGGAAGCTGTGCGCTTTCAGATCGCCAACGGCGTGAACTGCCCGCGCACCACGAGCGCCGGGCGGTTCCTGGATGCGGTGGCCGCCTGGCTGGGGATGTGCAGAGAGCGCACCTATGAGGGCGAGCCGGCCATGCGCCTGGAGGCTGCCGCAGTGGCTGGGCGGCCACACGATGTCGGCGTTCCGCTCGTGAGCGGTGGAGGCCGGAGGCTGTTGGACGCGGTGGAGCTTTTCCGCAGGTTGGCCGGCTTGGCTGAAAACGGCAGCAGCGCTGCCGACCTGGCTGCTACGGCCCAAGAGGCCCTCGCCCGCGGCCTCGCCCGCCTGGCGCTGGAGGTGGCCCGGCAACAGGGCATCGGGATCATCGGGCTTACCGGGGGCGTGGCGGTGAACGACGCCGTAGCCTGGGCGGTGCGCCACGAGGTGGAACAAGCGGGGCTACGTTTTATCTCTCACCGGAAAGTGCCTCCGGGGGACGGGGGCCTGGCGTTCGGCCAGCTGGCTGCCGGACGGAGACAGTGCCCCTCTTCGGCATAGGCAAAAAGGGGGACTGTCCCCATTACAGCTGGAGGGCGGAAAGGAGCTCCTCCACGCCGCGGCCGCTCTTGGCGTCCGTCAACACGGCCCTTCCGTGAGGGTTGAGCTCGCGGTAGTCATCCACCAGGCGCTGAGTGTCTACGGCAAGGGCATCGGCCAGGTCCACCTTGTTTATGGCGATTACGTCTGTCTGGACGAAGATCTTGGGGTGCTTGCGGATCATGTCATCCCCCTCGGTCAGGGAGATCACCACGAGATCAATCTCCGTGCCCAGCGGGAAGTCGGCCGGGCACACGAGGTTTCCTACATTCTCGATGAACAGGAGATCCACTTCTGACAGGGGGAACTCTTGGAGAGCGTGGGACACTCTATGGGCGTCGAGGTGACAGTCATCGCCCGTATTGAGGTTGGCCGCCTTCAGACCAGCTTGGACGAACCGGCGGTGGTCGTCATCCCCGGCCACATCGCCGGCGATGGCCCCTATGCGGAGGTTCTTTTGGTGGAGGCGTTGGGCCAAAGACAAGATGAGCGTCGTCTTGCCTGAGCCGACGGCCCCCATCACGCCGACGCCGCGCGTGCTGGTGTCGGCGAGAAGGTGGTAGTTGCGCTCCGCCAGCTCCAGCTGGCGCTTTAAGATATCGCCGAATGGGACGCGAATATCGTGCATGGGGGGATGTTAACCCCCGGATCGGCCGATGCAAGCTAAGGGGACTGTCCCCTTGTCGGGGGGTGGCGTTCAAGGTATAGTCAGGCGCCATGCGTAGGCTAGCGGTGTGGGCGGCCACGGCGGTAATTGCCCTGGTCGTCTATCTTTTGCTCACGATGTGGACGGGGGCTTGGGGGCTGTGGGCCCTGAGCGAGCTTGTGGCGGGGGCAGTGATGTCCTGCATTGTGGGAGCTGCTTGCGGGGGCATTCTGTGGGAGCGGGGCGGTTGGCGGATGCTTATGCCACATCGCTGGCTTCTGCTGATTCTCTATATCGGTCCCCTGTTTTGGGCCATGGCCCGGGCCAACCTGGACGTGGCCTGGAGGGTTATCACGGGGAACATTCGCCCGGGGATCGTCCGCCTCGATCCGGGACTGAAAACTGATCTGGCCAGGACCATCTTGGCCAATTCCATCACGCTTACTCCCGGCACGCTCACTGTGGACGTGAGAGATCATTCCGGAGCGTTCTACGTGCATTGGATCAATGTGACCAACGACAGCCCCACGCCCGAGGAGGTGTGCGGGGCGTTTCCCGCCTGGGCTAGGAGGATTGCGGAATGACCCTCGAGCTTCCGTTTACGGTGGCGGCGGCGGTATTGGCTGGGCTTATGCTCATCAGCGTGCTGCGGCTGGGAATCGGCCCCACGGCCGCCGATCGCGCAGTGGCCCTGGACACGGTAAACACGCTGGTGGTGACTACGATGGTCTTGCTGGGCGCGGGTTTGGGGCAGGTGGTGCTGGTCGATGTAGCCATTGTGTATGCGCTGCTGTCGTTTGTGAGTACGCTGTACATCGCTCGGTACCTGGAAGGGGACTGGCGATGAACGCGCTTTTGTACATCCTGTTGGCGGTGGGCGTTGTGTTCAACGCGCTGGGTGCTGTGGCGCTGATTCGTTTCCCCGACGTGTACACGCGCATCCACGGGGCCACCAAGTGCACTACCTTCGGGTCCATCTTCTCCATCGTAGCGGTGGTGATATATGGTTTTGTGCAGGGTGGCGGCGAGGGAGGGACCCTGGCGGTCCACTCATTGTTTGCGCTGATCTTTCTGCTTCTTACCAACCCCACCGGCTCGCACGCCCTGGCCCGGGGAGCGCACCGCGGCGGTATCAAGCCCGCGCAGGCGGTCGTTGATCATATGGAGAAAGGCAAGCGGTGACGGCGCTAACGATACTGCAGGTGTTTGTGTTGGTGCTGCTGGTGATCTGCGGGGTGCTGGCCGTGTGGCTTAGGGATCTGTTGGGTTCGGTGATCGCCTTGGCTGCCGGGAGCCTTCTCCTTTCCCTTCAGTTTTATTTGCTTCAGGCGCCGGACGTGGCCATCGCCGAGGCAGGCATCGGTGCGGCGTTGACTACCGCACTGTTTGTCCTGGCCATCCGGAAAACGCGCCGTAAGGAGGAAGAATGAGGTGGCTTAGGATTGCCGCGCTGCTTGTCGTGTTTGGGTTCTTGGTGGGTGCGGCGGTCTGGACGCGTCCTTTCGGCGAGCCGCACGCCACGGGGATGGATGACCACTTTATCGAGCACAGCCAGGAAGAAGCGGCGGCCAACAACACGGTCACCGCGGTGCTCTTCGACTACCGGGGCTTTGACACCCTGGGGGAGGCGACGGTTTTGTTCGGCGCTGTGATAGGGGTAGCGCTGCTGCTGAGGAGGTGGGCACGATGAGTGTGGTCGTGCGCACGGTGGCCCGGATACTCCTCCCGGTTGTGGCGATCTTCGGGGCTTACGTGGTCATGCACGGGCACCTGACCCCCGGCGGGGGCTTTCAGGGAGGGGCGGTGATCGCCTCTGCGCTCGCCCTGGTGGTGGTTGCCTTCGGGGCCCAGCGGCTTCGCAAGCAAAAGGAGACGCTTTCGGTCCTGGAGGATGTGGGGGCGTTGGGCTTTGCCGTGCTTGCCTTCCTGGGGATCGGGGTGACGTTTTTCTACAACGCGCTCGCGGGCACCGGAGGGCTGTTTGGCCAGGCGGTGCCGGTGGGGCCGAACCCGGGAGTGCTCAACACAGGAGGTATGCTCCCGCTAATGAACTGGGCGGTGGGGCTGAAGGTTCTGGCCGGTTTGGGGTCGATCGTTTTGCTGCTGGGGCTCTTGGGGGGCGAGGATGATCGGTAACCTGCCATTTGTGGTGTCCATGGTGCTCGTGGCGTTGGGGCTGTGGACCCTGATGACTAGGCGAAACTTGATCAAGCTGGCTGTGGGCATTGTGCTGATCCAAAATGGTGTGCACTTGTTTTTGGTCTCGCTCGGCTACGTGCGGGGCGGTGTGGCCCCCATCTACACGTACGCTCCCGGTGGGGTTCCTGTGGACGTGCCCATGGTGATGCCTACACCACAGGCGCTCACGCTGACGTCCATTGTGATCGGCGTGGCCACCACGGCGCTTCTGCTGACGTTCGCCGTGCTGATCCACCGGCATCGGGGCACACTGGACGCGGGGAAGATCAGGGAGTTGCGAGGATGAGCTTGGCAATGCACGTACCGATACTGGCGATCGGCGTACCGCTGTTGGGGGCGTTCGCCTTGCCCCTTATGGCCAAGGTGCACCGCCGCCTGCGGGACCTGTGGGCGGTCCTGGTGGGCTCGTTCACCGTGGCCATGATCGTCACCCTGGCCGTTCAGGTGTTCACCGTAGGGGTGCAGGTGTACACGCTCGGGGCCGCGGAACCTGATGCTACGCTGGGTCCGGCGGGGTTTCCCATTCGGATCACGTTGGTGGCCGATGCCATGGGTGTGTTCATGGCCCTGATCTCCGCGCTTATCGCCGGGGCGGCCCTGGTCTATGCGCTGGGGTACCTCAAGGAAGGCAAGGGTAAAACCTTGTCCATGTCGCTGTTTTTGCTTCTCTGGGCCGGGATGTTGGGGCTCAAGCTCACCGGTGACATGTTCAACTTCTTCGTGTTCTTGGAGATCACCACCGTGGCTGCCTGCGGCCTCATCGGCTATCGGGTATGGGAGTCCCGCCCGCCGGAAGCTGCGTTCAAAACGCTGGTTATGTTCATCCTGGGCGGCCTGATGGTATTGCTCGCCGTCGCTGTGCTGTACGGCGAGTACGGGGCGCTGAATATAGCGTTCCTTTCGGCTCAGATAGAGGGGAGTTTGATTGATCGGGTGGCGTTGGGCCTGTTGGTCGGGGGTCTCCTGATGAAAGCGGGCGCGGTACCCATGCACATGTGGGCCCCCGATGCCTACGGGGAAGCGGACGCCAACACGGCCATCGTGCTGGTGGCCAACACCCAGGCGGGGCTGTATGGGCTGTTCAGAATGGTGTTCACTTTGTACGGCGGCACGCCATCGCCGGAGGTGGGCTGGCTGGTGACCGCGCTGGGAGCGCTTACGGTGCTGGTAGCGGTGCTGATGGCGGTGGTGCAGATGGACCTGGGAAGGTTGGTTGCCTACGGTGCGGTATCCCAGATCGGCTACATGCTGCTTGCCTCGGGTGTAGGGTTGGTCACTCTGGCCACTCGTCCGGAGTTCGGGCGTGTGGCGTTGCAGGGTGGCGTGTTCCACATGTTTAACGATGCTGCGTGCATTGGCCTTTTGTTATTGTGTGTGGGTGCGGTACGCCGTACGGCGGGCACGGGGGATCTGCGGTCCCTGGGGGGCCTGGCACACACCGAACGCTGGACCAGCGGGTTCTTCCTGTTGGGAGCGCTGGCGCTGGCAGGGATCCCGCCGCTCAACGGGTTCGCCTCGAAACTGATGATCTACCAGTCGGTTTTCCGGCTTTCGCCCATTCTGGCGGCGCTTGCCGTTTTGGCATCGATATTACTTCTGGCGGTGTTTGTGCGCGCGTTCCAGGGGGCGTTCTTGGGCCCGCGACAACTGACACCGGCCAAGCCGCTTTCACCGGCGATGCTGGTCAGCATGGGAGTCCTGGCGGCCGTGGTGATCGCCTTCGGGTTGGTACCGGACTTGGTGGTAAGGCACATGGTCGCCCCGGCAGCGGACGCGCTGTGGATGGGCCGGAAGGAATACTTGGAGGCAGTTGGCATTGCTATTGGGGGCATGAGATGAACCTACTGACAGGCGAGGGTTTCTGGAGTCCGCTGGTTTGGCTGGCGCTGGCCGCCGGTGTGGCCCTTCTGGCCTGGTGGCTGCGGTCCAAGGGCCGGCAGGACTACAAGCGGGGGACGGAGCAGGCTACCCCGTTCCTGTCCGGTGAGCCCATGCCCGAGGGTGTGCACGTCGGAGGACAGCACCTGTACTGGGGGTTTGTGGAGGCGTTGCGGCCGGTGGTCGATCGTCTGCGGGCCTTCCACACGGGTGTGGTGACGGACTACGTCACGTGGCTGGTGGTCATGTTGGCCGTGGTATTTCTTGTGGTAATGCTTAGCTAGGAGGACGGATGAAGCTGTCGGCGTTCAAGCGCGCGCTGTGGGTGTATCACCTCCCGACCGGGTCGTGCAACGGCTGTGATATCGAGATCGTGGCCGCCCTGACCCCGCGCTATGATGTGGAGCGCTTCGGGATCATGCTGGTGGGCACGCCGCGGCACGCGGATGTGCTGCTTGTGACCGGCACGGTGACTCGACCCATGGCCGACCGCCTGCGCCGCATCTACGAACAGACGCCTGATCCCAAGGCCGTGGTGGTGGTGGGAGGTTGCGGGTCCACCTCGGGCGTGTTCTACGAGTCGTACAACGTGGCCGGGCCGGTGGATAACATCATACCTGTAGACGTGTATGTCCCTGGGTGTCCCGCGCGCCCCGAAGCCATCATCGACGGGGTGGTCAAGGCGGTGGCCAAGCTGGAAGGCCTGGAAGCGGGGGAAAAGGTATGACCGGGGAGTCGGTACTGCAGGCGCTGCGAGATGCCCTGGGGGAGGCGCTTTCTCAGCCTGAGGTGCGTGTCCGTACTGTGGGCGTGGCTCGACCCAAGGAGATTGCGGAGGTCTGGGCCGGGTTGACTCGGGAGACGCTTCCCGCAGCCGTGAGCGCGCTGGTCAGCTTGGGCGCCGCGCATTTGTCGGTGATCTCCGGGCGGGACGCAGGCGAGGAGATTCAGCTTCTCTATCATCTGGCGGTGGGTTACGGTACCGAGGGCGGCGAGGTTATGGTTACCTTGCGCCTCTCGGTTCCCAAGAGCGATCTCTCTGTCCCCTCGCTGTGCGAGCTCATCCCCGGTGCGGAGACCACCGAGCGAGAGAAGCGCGAGTTCCTTGGGGTGGAGTTTGCGGGGATCAGCGACAGTCGGAACTTGTTCTTGCCCGAGGACATGACTGCACACCCCTGGCGACAGGACGACGAACAGATGACTGATCTAGTGCGCCGCACAGTAAAGTGGGAGGAGGGCGATGGAGGAGCGTAGAGCCGTATACCAGATTCCCGTCGGTCCGGTCCACCCGGCGCTTAAGGAGAACATCCGCTTCGTGTTCGACGTGGAAGGGGAGCGCATCCGACACGTGGACGTGACGCCGGGGTTTGTGCACCGGGGAATCGAGTACATGGGGATGCGACGTAACCTCGTGCAGGTACTGTACCTGGCCGAGCGGATCTGCGGCATTTGCTCCATATCGCACCCCATCGTTCTCACCCAGGCAGTGGAACAGGCGGCGGGGATCGAGGTTCCCCCGCGGGCCCAGTACATCAGGGTCATCGTCTCGGAGCTGGAGCGGATCCACTCCCACCTTCTGTGGGCGGGGGTGGCGGCCCATGAGCTGGGCTTTGACACCCTGTTGCACCTGTCCTGGAAGGTGCGGGAAAAGGTCATGGATATGCTGGAGGAGCTAACGGGAAACCGTGTGGATTACGCCGTCCCCATTTACGGCGGCGTCCGGCGGGATATTCCCCCGGAGCAGTACCCCAAAGTGACCGAGATGATTCGCTACTACCGGGGGCTGTTTGAGGAGCTTTCCGACACGTTCCTGCGGGACGCCTCGGTGGAGGCGAGGACCCGTGATGTGGGTATTATGACGGCAGAAGAGGCCCATGAACTGTGCACTGCAGGTCCGACAGCTCGGGCCTCGGGGCTGCGCAAGGACGTCCGGCAGGACTGGCCGTACCTTGTGTACGGGGACTTCGAACTCTCTGCCCTCACGCCGGAGGATTACGGCCTCGGGGTGCATGGCGATGTTTACGACCGGATTATCGTGCGTTTGCTGGAGGTGGCCCAGTCGCTGGATCTGGTGGAGCGGTGCCTGCGGGAGATGCCCGAGGGGGACATCACGAGCTTCCCCAAGATTCCAGGGCTCCTTGCGCACTTGAAGAAGGCCGAGGGTGAGGGGATCGGCAGGCACGAGGCTCCACGGGGCGAGGTCTTTCACTACGTGCAGCTGGAGGCCGGCGTGGAGGGTCCGGTGGTGTGGAAGGTCAAGGCTCCAACCTATTCCAACCTGATGTCGTGGCGGCCGATGTTTCGGGAGCAGGAAATTGCCGACATCCCCATCATCGCCGCCTCCATCGACCCGTGCATGTGTTGTATGGATCGGGTGCACGTTGTTAGGGGGGACGTAACCGAGGAGATGGCCAAGGAGGAGCTACTGCGGCTGTCGTGGGAGAAAACGCGGAGGTTATGCGGATGAGCGCGCTGCAGCTAGTGTGGCAGTCGGCGGTTGTGGTGCTGGGCTCGGGGATTCTAGGGCTCCTGTACAAGGGTGTGGACCGCAAGCTGGCCGCCCGGATGCAGGGAAGGATCGGTCCTCCCCTGCGCCAGCCTTTCCGGGACGTGGGGAAGCTGATGGTCAAGGAGAACGTGGTCCCGCGCGACGCGGTGCCCTGGCTGTTCCACGCGGCGCCGCTGCTGGCGGTTGTGGCCTCGGTCACCGTTCTTTTGTACCTCCCGCTGGGGCCATACAAGCCGGTCCTGTCAGGCCAGGGGGATCTTATACTGATTCTGTACTTGCTAGCTGTGCCCGCGGTGGCTATGGCGCTGGGGGGATTTGCCTCCGGCTCTCCGTTCGCATCGGTGGGGGCGCAGCGGGAGATCGTGATGATGATGTCGTATGAGTTCCCGTTGGCGATCACGGTGATAGGGGTGGTGTGGCGGTTGGCGCCGCTTGTCGAGGAGCCCGCCTTCGCCATGGCCACGGTGGCCGCCAATCCACTGTGGGCGATGGTGGGCCCGTTGGGCGTCCTGGGGCTGGCGCTATTGCTCCTGTGCTTGCTCGTGGTCACGCCCGCGGAGCTGTCCAAGATCCCGTTCGACATCCCCGAGGCGGAGACGGAGATCGCCGGGGGACTCATGGTGGAGTACTCCGGGGTGAACCTGGCGCTGTTTTACCTGGCCGACGCGGTGAAGACGGTGGCCGTGGGGGCGCTGGTTGTGGCATTGTTCTTCCCCTATGGTATTGCCTCTCCCTTAGGGCTTACCGGAGCTTGGGGTGTGCTGATGGATCAGCTGTTCTTCTTCGTGAAGGTGTTCGCGGTGGTGTTCGCGGCCGTGACCACGGTGCGGGTGGCCATGGCCCGGCTGAAGGTCGATCAGGTGGCACGGAGCTTTTGGATCCCGATTACCGCTGTGGCCTTGGCCGGTCTGGCTCTGCTGGTCATGGACAAGGTGGTGATGGGATGATTCTGAAAACGCTCTTCTCCCAGCTTTTCACTCGGGCGGTCACCAACCGCTTCCCCGCGAAGTACATGCCGCGTTCGGTGACGGGACTTCTGGCCAAGGTGAATGCGGGGCAGGCCACCTTGACCCCGCCGGTCCCTGTGCCGCGGGACTTCCGTGGGAAGATCGCTTACGACCGGGAGAAGTGCATCGGCTGTCAGCTGTGCATTCGGGTGTGCCCGGCCCAGGTGATCATGTTCAAGCCCGAGGATAAGAAGATCCGCATGCACGTCGCCCGCTGCACGTTCTGCGCGCAGTGTGTGGATGTGTGCCCAGTGGACGCGCTCGCCTTGTCTGATGAGTTCCTACTGGGGGATTACGACCGGTTCTCCCCTTCGTTGACCGTGGAGTGAGGGCGTTCCTGCAGGGCTCGTAGCCGGCGGGCCGCCTCTTTCCCTGCGGCAAGGCCCGCATCGACCGCCTCTTCCACCCGGTGAAACTCGAGGATCCCGATCTCTTCGACCTGTGGCCGTACCACGATCAGCCGCTGCCCGAGTGTCGTCCGGGCAAGATTGAGCTTCTCCCGCATAAGCTCCTTTGCGGTGATGGTGTAGGACTGAAGTATAACATCTAGAGTGCCTTCCGGCCTTGCTACCAGTGGGGCCGAGACGTCCACGGCCAGCACGGTGTCCGCTCCCAGGGAGAGTGCCACGTCGGCCGGCAGCTTGTTGATCACTCCACCGTCGATAAGGTGACGCCCGTTCCACGGGGCTGGCTGGAACACCCCGGGAAGGGCTGCGCTGGCAGCCACCCCGCGGTACAAGGGGCCCGATTGGATTACCACCTCCTCCCCCGTGTCCACGTCGGCGGCAATGCAGGCCAAGGGCAGGGAAAGTTCATCGAAGCTTGCCCCTTTACATAGGAGGTTGAGGAACTGGTACAGGCGCATGAGTCGCGGAGCACACTGCTGTCGCCAGGAGGCGCGGGTGATCTGCTCCCACACCGCTCCGCCGATGGTGCTCTCCAGCATCCTTCGGTACGACTCGGATAGACCGAAGATCTCGTGGAGATCGAGCCTTTTGAGCACTTGAGCGAGGCGGGGTATGTCCTGGTCCACGGCGAGCATGGCTCCTACCATAGCGCCCATGCTGGTCCCGGCCACGATGTCCGGCCGTACACCCTCCTGTTGCAGGGCCATGATCACGCCGACGTGGGCGAACCCGCGCGCTCCTCCTCCTCCCAAGGCCAGTCCCAACATATGTGTCATATCCTCTGTTGCTGCGCCTTCACGCTCCGCTGGGGCGGGGCAGACAATACCTGTACAGTCTGAGCACTCCCTCCCACAGCATGGCCGCAACGTAGCCCAGGGCAGTGAACACAAGGGCGATGAACACAGCCCCGGTGATCGTCCCCACAAACAGCCAGTACACCCACTTAGAGCGAGTCACTCCGCTCCTGCTTTCGCTCTAGGTACCTGGTCTGCCAGCTTTCTCGCTGGCTGGGGGAAAGGTCACCCGACCCGCGGATGCTCCGCCAGCGCCGGCTGCAGCTGTGGACGGCTATTGCTGCAGCAGCGGATACGTTGAGGCTGCGTACGA
This sequence comes from Candidatus Bipolaricaulota bacterium, assembly GCA_046483725.1. Classification (GTDB taxonomy): domain Bacteria; phylum Bipolaricaulota; class Bipolaricaulia; order Bipolaricaulales; family Bipolaricaulaceae; genus T3SED10-47. The sequence continues at coordinate 1,312 of JAWOCQ010000019.1, read as the reverse complement.
AACCGTACATGGGGATGGTGAATGCCCCATCCGAGTAGCCCAAAGCCTCCGGCGTTATTCCCTCCTGCTCGTTTCCAAAGACCAACGCTAACTGAGCGTCGCAAGGCACCTGTTCTAGGTCTGTTGCGCTGCCCTCCGGGGTCGCAGAGTAAATCCTGTATCCCCACTCCCGCAGGTCGCTCAGTGCCGCCTTGACCCTGCGGTAGCGATGTATGTCCAACCAGGCGTCCGCCCCGGCAGTCACCTGTTTGGAAAGCTTGCATGGAAGGTGCTCTTCTACGATGTACACGTTCAGGATGCCTAGGGCCTCGCATGTGCGAACGACGGCCCCCACGTTATGCGGGTCGCCGAAATTCTCGCACACCACCGTCAGGCCGTTCAGTCTATAGCCCAGCACCTCCTCCATTCGCCGCTTTCGTGACTCCGTTACCATTGGGAAGCAGTATAGTTCCGCACGTTAAATCGTGCCTACGGCGTGGAGGATGATGCGCAGTACCATCAGGACCCACCCGGCTGCGACCAGAATCCAGATGACTTTGCGTGCCGCGGCGACGATCCCAAATAGGAAGAGAATCAGGGTGAGCAGCCCCAGATAGCCCATAGGTGAGGCGATATCCGGCGGTGGCGTGCCGGGGAGGATTACATCCACCAATCGCACGAGTCCTTCCCCGATCCATTCCGCCGCTGTATGGAAGAAAGCCAGGGCGCGCCTGGCCATGCCCTCTACGTCGTTCTCATTCTGTGCCAGCCCCGGCGCCTGCAGGAGCACGGTTCCCAGTGCGGCCAATATCCAGCGCATGATGCCCCCTTGTGGAGAGTGCAATCGCCCTCCTGTGCACTTATAGAAGCCGGGGAAGTACAGGGCAAGGGACGACTCCTGCTGCGCTCCCCACTACGAGACGCTGGTCGGAGTTTATCTCCGACGTTACTCGGGGGTTGTCCCCGAGGTTCGGCGAGGTGTGTCCCCCGCGACTGGGCATTGGTCCATGGGCGGCCCAGCGGCTAGGATGGTGGACAATGGAGTGCTGCATCTTACACGTGGACATGGACGCCTTCTTCGCCGCGGTGGAGCGCCTGGATGATCCTTCACTGGTGGGACGGCCGGTGATAGTCGGGGGCCTGGGCCCGCGGGGGGTGGTGTCCACGGCCTCCTACGAGGCACGTGCCTACGGGGTTCGTTCGGCTCAGCCGATGGCCCAAGCGCGACGCTTGTGCCCGCACGGGGTGTTCCTGTCTCCCCGGCACGCGCGCTACGAGGAGATCTCCCGGGCGATTCGCGCCTACCTGGCAGGTCACTCCCACCTGGTGGAGC
>JAWOCQ010000054.1:0-4012 GCA_046483725.1 Candidatus Bipolaricaulota bacterium | reverse complement strand
GGAGGGCTGCACGAATCGGTGCATGGCGTCACCGCGCGACGATTTCTACTCACCACGCTTCTGCCCGTACTCATCGTGGCGTGCACCGCGGCAGTGGCATTCTCAACGTATCCCGATCTGCGGCCTTGGGTTTTCCCCGCGTTGTTCATGTACGTCGCGGGGATGTGGCCCGTGTTTCCCCTGTGCTGGCGCCTACTGCGAACCTCGCCCCGGGGCCTCGTTTTCTGGTGGGCATCGACCGAGGCGGCATTGTTTGAACCCCATGGCTGACGCCGCCAGACCGCTGTTGCCCGGTCGCGCCGCTGTAGTCGAAGGGTCGTCCAAGCTGTGTGCACTGTTCCACACGGCGGAACGGGCGCTCCACTGGCTTGGACCTGATCGCGCCCCCCCGGCTATGAGGTCCTCCGCCAAGGGCTTTCAATCCTCATAATTCGCGGTAGAGCACCCAACAGTTTCGCCCTACGCCGCGGTGGAAGTAGAGCTCAAATGTCCGGCCGCCATCGGTCCTGACCCGATAGTAGTCCCGATGGCGCCGCCGCCACCAGGCGCGCTTGAAGTCCAGCTTCTGCCAAGAACTCAACACCTCGGCGATCTTGTGTTCCTGCCCTTGCCAGACGAAACAGCACGGTGGGCCTGGTTTCTCCGCAAACCGGACCTCGACCTCCTCGGCAATAAACCGCGTCTTGGCCATCCTGCAAGCTCCTTGTCCTTACATCCTAACTGACCACGTTGGCGCTGTCCCTTTCGGACAGCTGCCATTCGCAGCGCGGCGAGCGCTGGGATTGTCCACGTAATGAGGCGGCTGCACACGCCGTTTGCAGCATCGCTACAGGGTTCCGAAGCCAGCTCGCCAAGGACTCAGTGGCCGTGGTCTCCCAGATCGTCACCCTGGACAAGCCCCTACTGACCGAGCGGTGCAGCAAGCTGCCTGGCCCCACACTGGAGCTCATCCTGGGCGGAATCGTCACGGTGCTCGGCCGCTGAGGGAGGTCTTCTGTGCAGGGTTGGCGGCCGTTTCGGAACCAGAGTTAGCGGAGAGGCGTTTCTCACAGATCGGATGCGCCCCACAGGGCGCACATCGCTTCGATGGCCAGCTTGGCGGCGCAGATCGCGCTCACGCCTGAGGGGTCGAACGGGGGAGCGAGCTCTACAATATCCATTCCCAATACGTTCCGCCCTTGCAGTTGTTGCAGAAGCTTTATCACATCGAGGTAACTGAGGCCGCCGGGCTCGGGGTTGGTTACGCCGGGGCACTGTCCGGGGTCCAGGGCGTCCAGGTCGAGCGTCAGCCAGATGGGAATGTCCGGCGTAAGCCTTCGGAGGAGCTCCTTAGGGGAGGCGAAGTAGGGCTCGTCAGCCTCGCCGCCGTACAGCGATCGGGCCCCAACGATGTGCAGGGAGTGGGCAATTTCGCTACAGCGGCGGAGGACTGTGGCGTGGGAGATGCGCTCGCCGCGGTAGGTGTCGCGGAGGTCGGAGTGGGCGTCCAGGGCGACTACCTGTACCGGTCCCTTTTCTGCAGCGGCTTGCACGGCGGGCAAGGTGATCGTGTGTTCGCCGCCCAGCAAGCCCGGTGCCGTCCCGGCCTCCAGGATTTCACCCACAGATGAGCGAACCCTCTCCAGTACTTCGTCCAACGTGGCTTCACAGTCGACGTCGCCCAGATCGGCTACTCTGAGCTGGCTCAGGTCCGTGCGGAAGAGGTGGGAATAGGATTCCAGGGAGGCGGATGCCGCACGGATGGCGGTCGGGGCCTGAGTCGGCCCGCCGCGGAAGGAGACTGTACGCTCTAGGGGGACGCCGAGCAGGGCCACGCGTGCCCCATCCAACGAGGACTCCGCGCCGACAAACCTCAACGGTTGCGCCCTCATGTGGCTGAGGACCTAGCCTGGGCGAGCAGCTCCTCCACAAACCGGGGAAGGGCAAGGGCCCCGTGGTGTAGCGCCGGTGTGTAGTAACGGGTGGCCAGGCATCGCTCCTGGTACCGGCTCTCCAGCTCTTCCAGCTGGGCCAATGGGTAGTCGTCGGATCCCAAGACGTAGGCCCACATTCCCGAAGGGTACACGGGGACGAAGCCAAGGTAAGTGCACACGTGAGGCAGGACGCCTGACAGTCGCTTGTTCACCGCGACCAGCTCGTCCGGCCAGTAGAACGGCGTGCCCGCCTGCAGGGCGAGCATTCCTCCCGGACGCAGGGCCACGTGGCAGTTGCGGAAAAAACCTTCGGCGAACAGGGCCTCGCCAGGGCCAACAGGGTCTGTGGAATCGACCAAGATGACGTCGTAGGCATCAGGGTTTTGGGGCAAGAAGTCCTCCCCGGGACACACTATCACGTTTACCCTCGAGTCATCGAGAGCCCCGCGGTGTACCTCCGGGAGGGCCTCCCGCGCCGTATCGATCACCTGTTGGTCGATCTCCGCCAGTGTCGCGTGCTCCACCGTCGGGTGGCGCAGCACCTCGCGCAGCGTACCTCCGTCGCCGCCTCCCACCACCAGGACGTCCCGCGGTCCTGGATGGGAAAGCATAGCCGGGTGCACAAGCATCTCGTGATAAAAAGGCTCGTCCCGCTCGGAGAGCATGAGCTTTCCATCCAGGGCCATCACTCGGCCCAGACTCTCGGTCTGCACCAGGTCTAGCTCCTGCAGCTCCGTCCTCCGACGGACGAGCCTCCGCACGACCCTTACGCAGAGCCGCACGTCCTCAGTCTGCTGTTCGCACAACCAGTCTTCGCCGCGTCTTCCTCCGCTACTCATACCTGGATTCCCCGCCTTATCTCCAGCACGTCAACGCGCTGGGGACGAAATAGGTCACGGAGCACATCCAGAGCCGCCTCCGGTAGCGCCTTCTCCCCACAAGTGAACACGTCTACGGCGGCATAGTCCAGCTCTGGCCATGTGTGCACGGAGATGTGCGATTCCGCAATCACCGCCACCCCTGACACCCCGCTGGGGTTGAACGTGTGGACCTGGATGCTTAAGGCGGTGGCCTGTGCTTTGTCGACCCCTTCCTGCAGTGCCTTTCGCAGAGCATCGGGGTCGTTGATGTTGCGCTCGCATTCCCACATCTCCACCACGAGCTGCTTGCCCAGTGCCTTCATCTGTCACCTCCTCCCCCGGAAGAATTGACAAACACACGAACGGCCCTTCTGGGTTGCGCCCAAAAGGGCCTGACCACTCCCCGGGTGCAAGTGGTATCGTCACGGGGACATTTTAGAAGAAAAGGCAGGCGGCGACCACGCCCCCGCACCGCTCTACCTGGTGCTCGACCGCCGCAACTCTCACCTCGGTGGGCCTGATCCCGCGTATTCGAAAGGCCGCCTCGACCTTGGCCTGGACGTCTGCCTCCACTTCGGCTTCGGAGGCGCCTTGGGCCTCCATTACCACCCCGAAGCCATCCTCGGCACGCCCCACGCCTACTGCTGAAGCGATCATCTTGCCGGGAACGGTTGAGGTTCGGGCCCCGTAGACGGCCAGCACGAAATCGCCCTGTTCTAGCGTTGGTACCTTCTCCAGCAGGGAAACACGGCGGGGCATGATGCTGGTAACCCGTATCAGGTTCAGGTCACCAATGCCGGCAGCAAGCAGCGCGCCGTCGAAGGCGTTCAGTTCCGTGGTGCCCTCCGCCTTGCCGGACGCCAGGTACGCATACTGAACAACTGTTGACAGCATCATCCCCCTTCCCCCTTCAGGTAGTGGCGGCCTCGGAGTCGTTGAATATGTCTCCCTGGAGCTCTTCCTGTGGGCAGCGGGGCTCTTCAAGAAGCTCCAGGCGGATGAGCGCTGAGCGGTACCATGCCTCCTTGGCACCCGGAACTCTCCTCGTGGGCAGCTTGTCCCAGCCAATCATCTTCTCGAAGTAAGTCCAGTTTTCGTAGGTGTGGAAGTCGTCGCGCAGGTCCGTAATCACCGCTCCCGACTCCAGTAGCTCCTGTTGGATATGGCGCCACTTGGTGAGCGAGGCTTCTCGCCGGGTGAGGCCCAGATAGCCGGCGGAGCCGGCTCCCCGCAGCGCCG
>JAWOCQ010000022.1:0-16136 GCA_046483725.1 Candidatus Bipolaricaulota bacterium | reverse complement strand
ACCGATGAGGAAATGCTAGAGGCCATCCTCGCCCACGCCGGTCATTGCGAGCCCACCGGCCCCATGGGCCAGGCTTTGTGTGCAGTGGACCCTCTCACCGGGCTTATCGTGGCCGCCGCCCTGGTGCATCCCGAGCGGCTAGGAGGCCTAACCACCGATAACATCCTCAACCGCTACAAGGAGAAGGACTTCGCCCGTTCCGCCTCCAGGGAAGGGATCGCCTCCTGCAGGAAGCTGGGCACGGAACTCCCCGAGTTCGTGAGCGTGGTCCTGGCCGCCATGCAGGAGAACAGGGACGACTTGGGGCTCTGAACCAGTCCCGACGCCGCTATAGCATTCCCAGGTCCCGACCCACCTTGGCAAACGTCTCCAGCGCGTAGTCCAGGTCCTGCCGACTGTGGCCCGCGGACAGCATTACTCGAATGCGGGCCTTCCCCTTGGGCACGGTGGGGTAGGCGATCGCCTGGGCAAACACGTTCTCCTCGAACAGCCGTTTGGAAAACTCCCGGGCGGCTTCGGCGTCCCCGAGCATGACCGGCGTAATGGGGGACTCCGACTCACCGGTATCAAAGCCCAGCCGCGACATCTCCTCCTTAAAGTAACCGGTGTTGTCCCACAGCCCGCGCACGAGCTCGTCGCTCTCCTCCAGCACCTCCACCGCCGCGATGCACGCCGCCATATCCGCCGGGGTGGTGGCGCTGGAAAACAGGAACGGCCGGCCTTGCTGACGCAGGTACTCGACGATCTCCCGCTTTCCGGCCACATAGCCACCCACCACACCGAACGCTTTGGACAACGTGCCTACCTCCATATCCACCCGGCCGTGGAGCCCAAAGTGATCAACAATCCCTCGTCCATACGAGCCCATCACGCCCTCACCATGGGCGTCGTCCACCAAGACCAGGGCCTGATTGGCCTCCGCTGCTTCCACGATGCTCGGAAGGGGTGCCAGGTCGCCGTCCATAGAGAACACCCCATCGGTGATGATCAGCTTTATCGGTGTCTCGCAGTGCTCCCCGAGCGAACGGGTCAGGGCCTCGGCGTCCCGGTGGGGGAAGATAACGCGCTCTGCTTTGGTCAACCTGCATCCGTCGATGATGGAAGCGTGGTTCAGCTCGTCGGTGAAGATCGCCCCTTGTTTACCCGCCACCGCGGGGATAGCCGCCAGGTTGGCACAGAATCCCGACTGAAACGAAACGGCGTCCTCGGTCCCTTTGAACGCAGCCAGCTTGGCTTCCAGCTCCTCATGCAGCCGCATGGTACCGGCGATGGAGCGAACCGCCGCTGGGCCCACGCCGTACTGTTGCACGGCCTGGAGCGCTGCTTCCTTCAGTCGTTCGTGATTGGCGAACCCCAGGTAGTTGTTGGAGCACATGTTCAGCACGCGCTTTCCGTCAACCACTGTCCACGGCCCTACCGCGCTGTCGATACGGCGGATGATGTTGTACAAACCTTGCTCTTTGAGGCCTTCCAGCGCCTGTGTGATGAAATCGTACTTGCCCATGCCGTCCCTCCCTTCACCAGGTACGTCAAATTCCACAACCAGCTTACCCGGAGCCCCCAGCTTGAGCAAATGTCCCCTTTGTGTCAGCGTTAGGCGCGACGTACAATCGGTGCGGGGCGCACGCTTCCAGAGAGGGATGAGAGCGCCGTGCACGCCATAGCAAAGACGAAGCCGGAAACAGGAGCCGAGCTAGTCCAATGGAACCCTCCGACCCCGGGCCGCGGGGAGGTACTCATCCGCGTGTCCGCTGCTTCCATCTGCGGTACCGACGTCCACATCTACACCTGGGACGACTGGGCCCAGTCGAGGATCCGCATCCCCCAGATACTCGGCCACGAGCACGCTGGCCGGGTGGAAAGCGTGGGACCCGAGGTGCACCATGTGAAGCCCGGCGACTACGTCACAGCGGAGACTCATATTTTCTGCGGGCGGTGTTTCCTTTGCCAAACAGGAAACGCTCACATATGCCGCAACGTGGAGATTTTGGGCGTGGACAGAGACGGCACGTTCGCCGAGTACCTGGCCGTACCCGAGAGCGTAGTGTGGCACAACGACCCACAGCTGCCGCCGAAGGTGGCCACACTCATGGAGCCATACGGCAATTCCGTCCACGTGGTGATGAAGGCTGAAGTGGCCGCCAAGACCGTGGTGATAATTGGTGACGGGCCCACCGGCTTGCTTGCCGCAGGGGTGGCCCAAGCGGCGGGGGCCTCAGCGGTGTGGAACGTGGGGCTCCTTGACTACCGGCTGCAAGTCGCCGCCGAACTCGGGGCCGAGGCGACCGTGAACGCCTCCCGCGATGACCCTGTGGCAATGGTCAGGCGCTGGACCGAGGGGCTGGGCGCCGACGTCGTGCTGGAGATGTCCGGCTCGGAGGTCGCATTGAAGCAGGCACTGGAGATGATCCGTCCGGGAGGACGGATTATCGCCTTCGGCATACCCTCCCGCCCCCTCACGCTAAACGCCGCGGACCTGGTCTTCAAAGGGGTAGAGATCCTGGGCGTGGTGGGAAGGCGCATTTTCGACACCTGGCACCAGGCCATGCGCTTCCTGCCTCAGGTGGATGTGGCGCGCATAATCACCGACGAACTCCCCTTGAGCCGCTGGCAGGAAGGAATCGACAAGCTCCTTAACCGCCAGGCAATAAAGGTAGTTCTCTATCCAGGGGAGTAGAGCGGACTACTCGGTTCACTTGGTTCACATCGTTCACCCGGTTCACAAGGTTCATTAGGTGGCGGGACAGAGGGCCGGTGGCTTGTCGCGTGTGGCGTAAGGAATTCGGACAACCCGACAAAGTAGGTACGCTCTAACTCATCTTCTACAGTTGCGTTTGAGTAGTGAGGGTCTGTAGGGCACTACGGAGCCTGGACAACTGTCTTGGCACTACGGGTGTCCTCCCGTGCAGGAGGCGGGATGGCCACCCCGGCGGCTTTGAACACCTTGCCCGCCACGCCCTTGAGCGGTGGCCGCAGGATGTAGCGCTTCTGGGCATGGCGGATCTCCACTTCCCGTACCTCCCCAAGGTCTCGTAGGACATCCGCCCACTCGAGCTTGAGACCCTTCCGCTCGAGCCTGCGGGAAAGCTCGTTAAGTAGCACAAGCGCCAGGAAGCTCACGAAGATGTGCCCGGTGATCGTCGCCTGGTACTTGTGGAAGATGGGTCTTGTCTCCAGAAGATCCTTCGCTGCGTGGAAGAACTGCTCCACGGTGAGGAGCCTCTTGTACTGAAGGGCCACCTCGCTCGCAGGGAGGTGCGTGTTCGTCCGGAGCACCCACTTGCCGTCGAACCGGGCCTCGGCCTTCACCTTCTGAGGGTCGATCTTGACCGCCTCCTTCTCCACCCGTAGGTAACGGCGGAAGCCACGGTTCCCGACCAAGGCCTTCGGCCCGTGGGCGAGCTTGTCTTCCAGTGCCTCCAGGATGAGTTCTCGGTCAGCCTTGTCCTTGGCCGCTTCTTCCGGGTTCAGGCACACGATGTACCGCCGGTCCTCGACCCACACTTCCTTCACCTGGAGGTTGTCGGCCACCACCTGGTACCGACCAGGGTGGGACAGGACCGCCTCCCGCACTTCCTTGGCTCGCCGCAGGCGCATCCCTAGGACGTACCCAAGACCTCGCTCCTCCAGCCCCTTGATCACCGCGCTACTTACCATCCCCCGGTCGGCAACAAAGCACACCTCGGAGAGGTTGAACCGCTCCCGTGCCCTGTCCACGACTGGAAGGAGCGCCCGCACGTCGGTCTGGTTCCCCCGGTACACCTCACAGCTGATCGGCCGGCCGTCGCCAGAGAGCATCGCTCCCACCACCACCTGCTTGAGTTCCGGCCGGTGGTCGCGGGAGTGTCCGTGCGCCCCAAGCTTTCCCCCGTCCCCGTGGAAGTAGAGGCTCGTCGTGTCGAAGAACACGAGCCTAAGATCCGTGAACAGATCTCGGCTCCTTGCGAACAGCTGCTCCTCGATCCCGTCCTTCTCTTCCCCCAGGAACCGCATCGCCCGGTATAGGTGGTGAAGCTCAAGCCCTTCCGCCTCCGGGACATCAACGTCCCGCAAGAAGCGGTACCCTTGGCGGTCGGACCCCGACTCGAACAGCCGGTGCACCGTACTTGCCAGCACCGCCCGCTCCACGGGGAAGGAGAACCTGCGGCGGGCGAGCTTCTCCTTGAGGATCTCCCGCAGCCCAAGCTCCTCCCACAACCGTCCGAACACAAGCGACGGCCCCACTGTGCGTTCCCTCAGTGCAGAAAGGTCCCCCTTGGCGTAGGCTTCTTGCACCTCCACCTTGTCCGCAAACCGCCCCAGGGATCGTAGCAGTGCATCCACACCGCCCTTCCCTTCCAGTACGTCCGCTCGCCCGAGCGTAGCGACCACCCGCTGGCGGCTCCTTCCCTCCACCCGGCTGTTCTCCACGAGCTGCAGGTACGTGTAGCCCCCGACGCGCTTTTGTCGTACGAACATACGGTCCCCCCTTACCATCACAATACTAGCACTGCTAGCTTGACAAGATAAGGGGACAACCGTCACTCTATTGGCACCACAGAACGGCGTTTCTCCAACCCCCGGTGCCAACAGGTCTACATTTCCACCGTCGACTACACGCGCAACTGTAGAAGATGAGTCCAACTTCACTCTCCGCCCGGCGACCCCCAACGACCGCTTGTTCTGCCTCCTCGCCCGCCGCGAGGGCTGAACAGGCCCCGCGCCAGGTGGACATCATCGCAACTCCTGGATGATCCCCTGGGCTTCGTCCAGCTATTGGGTGAGGCTGGGCCCGAGAGGGCACTAACTGTGGCCTGCTATGCCGTCATGCCTGGACAACAGCGTGCAAGTGTTCCGTGCAGTCCCGGTACTGGGGAAGCTCGCACGTCTCCGCGGCCAGCTGCAGCACGTTGGCGTGGGCGGGGGGATTATCGACAGCCATCCGCTTAAGTTCGTCCTGCATTCCTGCAGCAAACCCCTCCGCTCCGGCATAGGACAGCACGTGGAAGCCGGCCGAGCGCAACTCTTCCAAGGCGCGGGGTGGCGTGAGGAACGCGGCCTCGGTAAACGCCTCCTGCTCTCCAGCCTGCACCCAGTCCCGGAGCAGCGCCCGCACGAGGTCACCGCGGGCGAAGTTTTCCGGGAACTCCGCGAGACCCGCCCGCAAGATGCCCCAAGGATTTAGGAACGCCACAACGGCCGGAGAACCCGGCCGCAGCACTCGGCGCAATTCCTCCAAGGCCTTCCGCCGGCCCGACGGGTCGATGATGTGATACAGGGGCCCCAAATGGAGGGCTCCGTCGAACGACCCTCCGGCAAGAGCGGACAGATCGCGAGCGTCGGTGCACAGCGTCTGCTCAGGGTGCAGGGCCATCTCCCCCAGCTTCCGCTGAGCCAGAGCGATCGCCTGTGGCGACAGGTCCACGAGAGTCACCCGATAGCCGTTCCTCAAGAGTTCAGCGGTGTATCTGCCGGGTCCTCCGCCGATGTCGGCGATGTTGCCGCTCCGGGGAAAGTAGCGGTTGACGAGATGCATGGTGGTTGCCAACTCCAGCCTTCGATACGGGCTCTCCAATCTAAGCCACTCCCGCTCTGCATCACGATCGTAGTACTGCTGCACCACATGGCTCATGTGCCCAGTCTAGCATCTCGCATATCGGAGCGGCACCATCCAGGCCATGGGGCAGGCGCGCAGGGATGGAAGGCGAGCACCAGCAGCTTCACACAATGCATGAGTTTCGACAGCAGATTCGAGAAGGGCTTTGGGCGGAGCCGCTGGAAACTGGCGATGCCAGGCCTCATTGTGAGGGCGCCAGTTAGCGAAGGCTCTGGCCGAAGCTTTGCACCCCGGCGAGGGGTAGAATGGTGTATGGCGAGCAATGGGGGTTCCCAGGAGGAAACGCGCGACGAGCTACTCTCCCGCGAACTCGATCGCCTGTTGGAGCATCTTCTGGCCCAGGGAGAGCCCCCCGAGCGGGTCATACTGTTTGGCTCGTTTGCTCAGGGAATCCAAAAGGAATGGGCCGATCTGGATGTGGTGGTGATCCAACCGACGGAGCTGCCGTTCATCCAGCGCACGCGTAAGCTACTTGAGGACTTCGAGCCGGAAGTAGCGTTGGACGTGCTCGTGTATACCCCCGAGGAGTTCGCGGAGCTCTCCAATACACGGCCCTTCTTTCGCGATGAGATCCTGGCCAAGGGGAAGGTGCTCTATGAGCGCGGCTGATCGCTGGTTGCGCTTTGCGGAAGAAGACCTGCGCATGGCCGAGTTGGCCCGCGAGGACGGGATCCACGCCCAGGCCTGTTTCCATGCCCAACAGGTGGCGGAGAAGGTCCTCAAGGGATATCTGAAGGGGCGAGGAAGGCAAGTGCCACGCACGCACAGCATCGTCGACCTGGCGCGTTTGGCTGCCAAGGAGAAGCTCCCCCGAGGCCTCGCCCGGCGCCTGTCGGCATTGGACGCGTTTTACCTCACCACGCGCTATCCGGACGCGGTGCCTTCAGAAAAGGATCGCCCTGGAAGAGGGGAGGCCGACGAGGCACTGGACCTGGCCCGGGAGGTCTTGCGCTGGGCATCAAAGGGGTCAAATCTTTAATTTGCTTGTCAATCGTGCGGAATGTGTCTCATATGCGATAGGTCGGGGGTCACTGACTAGCAAATTAAAGATTTGACCCCTTGGTTCGGCTGTGCACGCCGCGGCTTTCGCGGTTCTCCCAGGCGGCATCAGCGACGAGCTGGGCCGTTTGCACCGCCGCCCGGAGGCCCACCAGGGCGTCGTCCGGCCGGGAGCGCCGGTAGAAATCGACGATGTCCTCGCCCAGGTGCCGAAGATCGCGCAGGGCCCGGGCCAGGCGGCGGGTATCGCGGGAGAGCCCCACGTAGTACCACATGAGGTCTTGGATCGAGGACCAGTCACGCTGGATGAGGGAGGGATCTGCCGCCTGCCCATCGGGGAGCTCCCACGGGGGGACCCGGCGGGCTGCGATCGGGCGGGATGCCTGCCGGGTGATGATCCGTCCCGCCCGGTCACCGAACACGAGGCCCTCCAGGAGGGACGTGCTGGCCAGCCGGTTGGCCCCGTGAACCCCTGTGCAGGCGACCTCGCCCACGGCGTACAGATTCCGCAGGGTCGTCCTACCCCACTTGTTGGTCCAGATGCCACCGCAGGAGTAGTGGGCGGCGGGGGTTACGGGGATCGGTTCCCGGGGAACATCGATGCGCAGCTCCTGGAGGCGGTTGTAGATGGTGGGGAAGCGGTCGGCGAAGCGGGGGACCTGCGAAACGTCGAGCAAGACATGTGGGTACCCACGGGAAGTCATCTCTCGGTAGATCGCGCGAGCAGCCACGTCCCGCGGAGCCAGGTCCCCCCACTCCGGAGCGTGTTCGTTCATGAACGGGCGCCCGTCGGGAGTGAGAAGCTTTCCCCCCTCCCCGCGCACGGCCTCGGAGATGAGGAAGTTTCGCCCCTCGGGGAGGGCCAGGGTGGTGGGATGAAACTGCACGTACTCGCAGTTGATCGCACGGGCACCGGCGCGGCTGGCCATGGCCAGGCCATCTCCGCGCGCACCAGGGGGGTTTGTTGTGTGGCGGAAGATCTGCCCCAGTCCGCCAGTGGCCAGGACTGTTGCGCCCGCGACAACTGGATTGACAATCCCGGTCGTCTGATCCAGAACGTACGCGCCATGGCAGGTGATGGGTCCGTACACAGCCAAGGGGTCGCAGGCGTGGTGGGGGAAGGTGAGCAGGTCGACCACCGTCGCGTGCGTAGCGAACTCGACATTGGAGAACGAACAAAGCAGCTCTCGCAACCCCTTGGCGATGGCCGAGCCTGTATGGTCGCCTACGTGGAGGACGCGTGCTGCCGAGTGCCCGCCCTCTCGTGTCAGATGAAACGAGTTGCTTGGACCACGGTCGAACGGGACGGTTGCCTCTTCCACCAGTACCTGCGTTACCAGCTGAGGACCCTCTTGGGCCAGGATCTCTGCTGCGTCGGGGAAAGATAGGCCAGCCCCAGCGCTGAGGATGTCCTGAACCAGTTGCTCAGGAGCGTCTTCGGGCCCGACGGTGGCGATCCCGCCTTGTGCCTGCACCGTGCAACCGCCCTCTGGGGTTTCCTCCCGGGTGAGGACGACCAGTTTGCGTTGCCGGTCGCGCGCAAGGCGCAAAGCGCAGGCCATTCCGGCTATGCCCGTACCTATGATCAGAACGTCGGCTTCAGCCACCTTCATGTTGTGAAGTCGAGCAGCCTCTGCACCGCTCGCCGGGCGGGCCCGGCTGTCTTGAGGCGTACCGTCTTCGGCTGGACCGGTCTGCCTTGCGCCAGGGCCGAGACGATCTGCTCCAAATCCGAGAGTCTTGTCATGGACATGGTCGCGCAGAAGGGGGGTGGGTCGCCCAGGGAGATGACCCGCTTGTCCGGCTCCTGCTTGTCCAACCGGGCAACCAATCTCTGCTCTGTGCCGATTGCCAGAGTGCTTCCGGCCGCGGCTTCCCGCACGCGCCGCACGATTAGCGAAGTGGAGCCAATTTCGTCGGCCACCGTCGCCACCTCGGGGCGGCACTCCGGATGCACGATCACCCGGGCGTCGGGGGTCGCAAGGCGAACCCTGGAGACATCTTGCGGCAGGAACCGCACGTGAACATTGCACGCCCCGCGCCAGATGATCAGGCGTGCTTGCGTATAGGCGTGGAGCTCAGTCCGCGGCTGCCGAGGATCCCAGAGGGCGATCTCGTCGTCTCCGATCTTGAGTGCCCGAGCGGTGTTCCTCGCCAGGTGTTGGTCGGGCAGAAACAGCACCCGAGACCGCTGGGCTAACGCGGCCTGCACCACCGCCTCAGCGCTGGAGGAGGTGCAGCAGAGACCCTCATGCTTGCCCACGAACTCCTTGACCTCTGCAGATGTGTTCACGTAGGCAATGGGAAGCACCTCACGTTCGACGTCCATCACCTTGCCCAGTTCCTGCCACGCGCGCCTGACGTCGGCAGCTTCGGCCTGATCAGCCAGGTAGCAACCTGCATCCTCCCGAGGGAGGTACACGTGCTGACCGGGCCCAGCCAGCACGGCCGCTGTCTCGGCCATGAAGCTAACCCCACAGAAGACGATGTGCTGGGCGCTGGACTGGGCCGCTCTGCGGGCGAGCTGGAGGGAGTCCCCGATGTAATCGGCGTGCTCAACGATCTCGTCACGCTGGTAGTGGTGGGCCAGGATCAGAACGTCACTTCCCAGTGAGGCGCGCGCCTTGGCCAGCCGAGTCTCCAGTGCGCTCATGGCGCACTCAGCTCCAGCGACAGGTCGAGCGCCGGCGCAGAGTGCGTCAACGCGCCCACGGAGATCGCGTCAACGCCTGTCGCTGCGATCTCTGCGGCCCGCTGCAGACTCACGCCTCCGGAGGCCTCAAGGAACGCCCTTCCCCCTGCGCGGTGTACTGCCCGTCTCAAGGTAGCAAGGTCCATGTTGTCCAGCAGAAGGCGCTCCACTCCCAGCTCGAGGGCCGCTCGCAGCTCGGCCAAGCTGCTCACTTCAACCTGCAGGGGAAGCTGATGCCCGGCTGCCCGTACCCGGCGGACCGCCTCGCCGAGTCCGCCCGCAGCGGCGATGTGGTTGTCCTTGATGAGCACCATGTCGTGCAGGCCCATGCGGTGATTCCTCCCTCCGCCGCAGCGCACCGCGTACTTCTCCAGCTCACGCCAGCCGGGGGTGGTCTTCCTGGTGTCCAGGATCACCGCTTGGTGGTTGGTCACGGCATCCACAAACTGAGCGGTCAACGTGGCGATCCCGGAGAGGCGGCCCAGGAAGTTGAGCGCCGTGCGCTCAGCGGTGAAGATGGGCCTTGCGGGCCCCTGCACCTGGGCCACTGCCTGACCGGCTTCCACAGGCTCGCCGTCTTGCACGTACGGAACCATGGAGATGTCGCCATTCAGTTGCCGGAAGACTACTTCGGCCACTGGTAGGCCGGCGATCACACCGGCGGCTTTGGCCACGAGGATGCAACGCGCTGTCGCATCGGGCGGGACAATGGATTCGGTGGTCCTGTCCCCTGTCCCGATGTCCTCCGATAGAGCCCGTTCGATGAGTGGGCCAGCCGACCTAAGCAGGGACGCAATATCCACGCGCTGAGTATAACAAAGGCTCTGGCAGTATGCCTCCGAGGCGGATGGCACTGTCCAGTTGTGTGTTTGCCTCAAGGCTATCCCTGAGCTATGGTCAGGAGATCCTCAAGGCTGATCGCAAGCCGGAAAGAGTGAGCGACCGATGAGCAAGCTGCAGGTGATTCCACGGAAGGTGCTGTTCGGCAACCCGGACCGGGCGATGGCTCGCCTGAGCCCCGGGGGACGATGGCTCGCGTACCTCGCGCCGGTCGACGGTGTGCTCAACGTATGGGTGGCCCCGGTCGACGCCCTCGATCGAGCCGAGCCGGTGACCCGCGACCGCGGCCGAGGGATCCAGCAGTATGTCTGGGCCCACACAGACCGCCATGTCCTCTACCTTCAGGACGCAGACGGAGACGAGAACTGGCGTGTGTACAGCGTGGATGTGGAGACGCAAGGAGTACGGGACCTTACCCCGCAGGCCGGCGTACAGGCCCGACTGGAGGGCGTGAGCCCCCAGTTCCCCCAGGAAGTGCTGATTTCCCTCAACGATCGGGACGCGCGCCTGCACGACGTCTACCGGGTGAACATCGAGACGGGCGACAGAGAGCTGGTCCAGCAGAACGAGGGGTTCCTGGGGTTCATGACCGACGACGCGTATCGAGTGCGGTTTGCCGTACGGTTTTCCTCGGACGGCGGAACCGAGGTATTGAAGAAGGCCGAGGACGGCTGGCAGGCCTTCATGCAGATCTCCCCGGAGGACAGCCTTGGGACGCAGCCGCTGGGGCTTGATGCGGAAGGTCAGACACTCTATGTGTTCGACAGCCGTGGCCGCGACACCGCAGTGGCGAAGGCGATCGATCTACGTACAGGGGAGGAGACCGTCCTGGCCGAGGACGCGCGGGTCGACGCATCGGGGTGGATCGCGCATCCGGTCACCAAGCGACCACAGGCAGTGGCATTCACGTACAAACGGCGTCGTTGGGAGGCCGTGGACCCGGAGGTGGCGGGCGCCCTGCGACACCTTGCGCAGGTCACCTCAGGTGATCTGTCGGTGGTGAGCAGAACGACAAACGATGACCGCTGGATTGTGGCCTACGATATCGACTCCGGGCCGGTCCAGTACTACCTGTACGAGCGAGCAAGCGGGGAAACCCGATTTCTCTTCTCGGGCCGTCAGGCGCTGGCTGACTACGAGCTTGCCCCTATGCATCCTGTGGTCATTCGAGCCCGGGACGGGCTGAACCTTGTGAGCTACCTCACCCTGCCCAAGGGGATCGAAACGTCTGGGGGAGTTCGCCCACAGCGGCCTGTCCCCATGGTGCTCTTCGTCCACGGAGGCCCGTGGGGGCGCGATACGTGGGGCTTCCACCCGTATCACCAGTGGCTCGCCGACCGCGGGTACGCCGTGCTCAGCGTGAACTTCCGGGGCTCGACCGGTTTCGGGAAAGCCTTCGTGAACGCTGGGGATCGCGAATGGGCAGGAGCCATGCACGACGACCTGGTGGACGCAGTTGAGTGGGCGGTCGGCGAGGGGATCGCCGACCCGGAGCGCGTGGCCATCATGGGCGGAAGCTACGGAGGGTACGCCACGTTGGTGGGGCTGACGTTCACCCCCGAGCTCTTCGCTTGTGGGGTGGACATCGTGGGGCCGTCGAACCTGATCACGCTGCTTCAGAACATCCCGCCGTACTGGGCGCCGATGTTCCCCATGCTCGCCCGCAGGGTGGGCGATCCGAACTCAGAGGAGGATCAAGCCTTCCTCCGCCAGCGATCCCCGCTGACGCACGTGGAGCGCATCCGTCGGCCGCTCCTCATCGGCCAGGGAGCGAACGATCCTCGGGTGAAGAAGGTCGAGTCCGATCAGATCGTGGAGGCGATGCAAGAGCGCCGAATCCCGGTCACCTATGTGCTCTATCCGGACGAAGGACACGGCTTTGTGCGACCGGAAAACCGCCTCTCGTTCTTCGCCATCACCGAGGCATTCTTGGCCGAGTTCCTGGGAGGAGAGGCCGAGCCTGTGGGCGATGACCTGGACAACGCGAGCATGCAGATCCTGGCTGGCGCCGAGCACATACGGGGCCTCTCATAGTAGTTCCGACGGGGACAGCTCCGGGAACCGTCCCCTGCAGCGTCTGTCTCGGCGGCTGACCGACCCCGAGCATGCGTTACCATGGGGAGCCATGCTCACTGAGGAGAATGTTGAGCGGTTGGCGATGCTGGGCGCAGAGCGGCTGGCTGAGGAGCTGCTTAGGCTTGCGCCTCGATCGGACGAAGCGTACACGCTTGTGCAGCGGCTGCTGTCCTCGCCGGAGGAGAATCTGGCGCGCTTCAGGAGAAGGCTGGGTGGTCTGAAACGCGGGAGGAAGTTCATTGACTGGCGGGCCGCCCCGGGGTTCGCCGCAGACCTTGAAGGTGTCCTGGAGGAGCTGCGGGCCGTAGCTCCCGAACCCGGAAAGGGACTTGAGCTCCTGGCCGAGTTCTACAGGTGTGACGGCAAGGTCTTCGAGCGTTGTGATGACTCCAGCGGTTACATCGGGGACGTGTTCAGGCACGATGCCCTGGAGCTGTTTGTCGAGTATGCCCAGCGATGCGACGATGAGGCGTGGGTAGCCGACCTGTTGTTCGACCTGTTCTTGGGAGATGAGTATGGGGTGCGGACGGAACTCCTGGTGGCGGCGGCCCGCTTTCTCACCGAGGAAACGCGGCGGGCGCTGGCAGCGCGCCTGTGGAAGTGGTGGCAGGAGAATCCCCAGCTTGCATTCCACCTTCGTGTGGGTGTGGAACTCCTGGCCCGGGGCCTCAGGGATCCCGCCCTGTTCGAGCGCGCTGCCCTGGCCGGAGAGCGGCAGCCGCAGCCCGGGGTGTGGTTGATGATCGCTGAGGTTTTCTTGGAGGCAGAGGAACCCGAAGAGGCGTTGCTGCGGCTGGAGCACGTGCCCGCAACATCTCACTTCATAGACAAGCGCGATTTGCTTCTGTACACGGCCTACGAGCAACTCGGCGATGAGGAGAGGATGCTGCCCGTGGCGTGGCGCATCTTCGAGCGCAGTCGCTCGATGGAAAGCCTGAAGTTGGTTCTGCGAGCGGTGGGAGAGGAACGCCGCGAGGCCATTGTTGAGCAGGAGGTCAGCAGGATCCTTTCGGGGGAAGGCTTTTCCCACTCCGACGCTGCGTTCCTGGTCGAGATGGCTCGCTTCCAGGACGCCGAGGCGTACCTCTTGTGCCATCGGGACCGATTGGACGGCGACATGTACTACGTACTCCTTCCCTGGGCGAAGATCCTGGAGGAGACTGGGTATGCTCTGGGCGCCGTGGTGCTGTACCGGGCTCTCCTGGAGTCGATTCTCGCTCGTGCTCAGAGCAAGTACTACCACCACGGGGTACGCTACCTGAAGAAGCTCAATGCGTTGGCCAGCCAGGTGGATGACTGGGGGGCGGTTGTTCCCCACAGTGAGTATGCGGACGAGCTGCGACAACTCCATGGGCGCAAGCACAGCTTCTGGAGCAGGTACGAGGGGAAACGCTGATGTCTGGCACTCGGTTGTCTCTAGAAGGCTTCCGTTCAGCCATCTGTGGGGGTGGTGGAGAGGCACGTGGTCGCACCACCGCGGTGATCTCCCGTTGGACGAGGTGAGAGGCCTTTGGGAAAGGCATTGTGCCGATGATCGTTAAGCCTCTCTCTCCAGCAAAGGTCAAGGGAGACTTCCAGTCACTTGCCGAGGAGATCATGGATCGCCTGGATCCAAAGAAGAGAGGGCCGAACTGAGCGCTCCCATTAGCTTTCGGCGCTTGGCACTCGCACGTCTCCGTGGTGTAACCTGCGTTCGATGAGTGCTCGGGCGGAGTTCCGCGCCTACCTCGGCGCGCTCACCAGGACGATTCAGCAAGGGGACGCTCGGGAGGAGAGCTTCTACGGAGCGCTCGCCGAGCTCCTCGACACGTGGGCCAAGGCCACCAAACTCGACGATGCCCACGTCACTACCCTGCCGGCGCCTACGGAAGGGGGCAACCCCGACTTCCGCGTGTGGGACGGCCGCCAGCACATCATCGGCTACATCGAAGCCAAGGCGCCGACCACGGAGAACCTGGACCCCGTGGCCGGGAGCGAACAGCTCAAGCGCTATCGGGCTACGTTCCCCAACCTGATCCTCACCAGCTTCTTCGAGTTCCGCCTGTACCGCCACGGGGCGCTCGTGGCCAAGGCGCGGCTGGCCCGCCCGTTCGTGGCCACCAAGCTCGGCACCAAGCCCCCGATCGAGGAAGCCGACGAACTCCAGTCCCTCTTCGAACAGTTCTTCGCCTTCTCCCTGCCGCGGGCCTACTCGGCCGAGGAGTTGGCGGTGGCTCTGGCTGTGCGCACCCGGTTCCTGCGCGACCAGGTAGTGGCCCGCGAGCTTGCCGAAGAGCAACGGACAGAGCGTGGGCATCTCCTCGGGTTCTACGAGGCCTTCCGCAAGCACCTCATCGCCGGCCTCACCCCGGAGGGTTTCGCCGACCTCTATGCCCAGACCATCACCTACGGCCTCTTCGCCGCCCGTGTCCGTGCTGGGGATGGATTCACCCGGCAGGCTGCGTTCGAGACCATTCCCCACACCATCGGCATCCTCCGGGACGTGTTCCGCTTCATCTCCCTCGGGGAACTCCCCGAGCAGCTCAAGTGGATCGTGGACGACATCGCCGAGGTCCTGGCCGTGGCCGACGTGAAAGGCATCCTGCACAAGTACTTCCGCGAGGGCAAAGGCGCCGACCCCATCGTCCACTTCTACGAGACGTTCCTGGCCAAGTACGACCCCGCCGAGCGCGAGCGCCGTGGCGTCTACTACACCCCGGAGCCGGTGGTTTCCTACATCGTCCGTTCGTTGCACCAGATCCTGAAGGACAAGTTCGGCAAGGCCGACGGTCTGGCCTCGCCTGGGGTGACCTTGCTGGACCCGGCGGCAGGCACGATGACGTTCGTAGCCCACGCGGCCAAGCTGGCCGTGGAGGAGTTCGTGGCCAAGTACGGCGAAGGCAGCCGGGCCAGCTTCATCAAGGACCACATCCTGGAGAACTTCTACGCCTTCGAGCTCATGATGGCCCCGTACGCCGTCGGCCACCTGAAGATGGGCTTCTTCCTGGAAGAGCTCGGCTACCACCTGGCCCAGGACGAGCGGTTCAAGCTGTACCTCACCAACACCCTGGAGATGGAGGAACTTGCCGAAAGCCAGCTTCCCGGCTTTGCCTCGCTGGCCGACGAGTCGCACAAAGCAGGCGAGGTCAAGCGCGATGTGCCCATCCTTGTGATCCTGGGCAATCCGCCATATTCGGGGCACTCTTCGAACAAGGGGTTGTGGATCAGGGAGCTCATCGACGACTATAAACAGGTAGACGGAAAGCCCCTTGGGGAACGGAACCCGAAGTGGCTGCAGGACGATTACGTGAAGTTCTTGCGCTTTGCAGAGTGGAAGATCGCTCAAGCGAGGCAAGGGGTTGTCGGGATGATCACCAACCACTCGTACCTCGATAACCCCACGTTCCGAGGCATGCGGCAGCACCTGTTGAACACGTTCGACGAGATCTATGTGCTCGA
This sequence comes from Candidatus Bipolaricaulota bacterium, assembly GCA_046483725.1. GTDB lineage: Bacteria > Bipolaricaulota > Bipolaricaulia > Bipolaricaulales > Bipolaricaulaceae > T3SED10-47. The sequence continues at coordinate 495 of JAWOCQ010000022.1, read as the reverse complement.
CCTGCACGGGAACTCACTCAAGAAGGAGACCTGTCCCGACGGTTCTCCGGACGAGAACGTGTTCGACATCCGCCAAGGCGTGGCTGTTGTGTTCCTGACCAAGCGTGGTGACGGGGCTCCTCCCCCACGTTGTCCCCATGTCTACCACGCCGACGCCTGGGGCCTGCGCGAGCGCAAGTACTCCTGGCTGGAGGAACACGACTGGGGGACAACCGAGTGGCAAGAAACTCAGCCAGAAATGGTATGGTTTTGCCTTTCCAGTAAGCACTGCCACCACAATCTCCACCATCACCACCTTCGGTTAAATTATAGATTTTATGTCCACACTCCTTTAGAAGACATATCCACTGCTTTTCTTTTTTATCCATTTCTGCTTTAGTGCTGCACACCTCAAGAACTTTCCACACAAAGGAATCAAAACCATATTTTCTTATGGCTTTATGAAAATATGACCGGTTGCGCTTATATCTCGCATCGTTTTTATGTTGGTTTTTT
>JAWOCQ010000113.1:0-12404 GCA_046483725.1 Candidatus Bipolaricaulota bacterium | reverse complement strand
CGCGTGATACGCCGGATACATCTCCTCTACCTCAAATGTCTCGCCGTCGATCGCCACTCCCACGTTGGCCACGCTGTCGCCGATCCCCTCCAGCTCCCGCAGGTGGTTGGCAGCATGAACGCGCTCGGCAAATGCGATGGCGCGGAACAGCCTTGCATCGGGATCACTCCTCCCCCGCGCCGGTACAGCTCGGGCAACGCCCCAGGAAGAGCAGCACGTGGCCTCTGACCTCGAGCCCGGTGCCGCGGGCAGCCTCGTCCAACGAACTCTCGTACGGCAAGCTCACGTCTACCGTGTGTCCGCATACATCGCAGGTGAGATGATAGTGTGGCTCCATCCGAGCATCGAAGCGATCGGCTCCCGCCCCATGTAGGGCCCTGGCCAGGTCCTCCTGCTCCAGGGATCGCAACGTGCGGTAGACGGTGGCCAAGCTAACGGGCTCTCCTTGCGCACGCAGGTCCCGGTAAACGTCCTCGGCTGTGGGGTGATCATCCCTGGCCGTCAACGCCTCCAACACCTTCCTCCGTTGCCTCGTCCAGCGCCAGTCGTTGCTCATGTTTCTAATTCGCATTCTAGGCTACGGCGCTTCCGCTGTCAACTGGTTGCGACAAACCGGGCCAGCCTTGTATTACTCCTGTGCTGGACGTTCGGGCGTGCAAACGTCGAGTGGCTCACTCCCTGCCACCGGAGCTAGGGTCGCCCTACATGAGCCGCTGACGCTCCCGGCCAAAGGGCCTCCCCGCAACGAGTGTAGCGGAGTAACGAGGCTGGAGCCCGGCACCAAATGCGGTGATGAGTGCGGCCACGATCGGGGTTCACACAGTCTAGCCGACTGTGGTCCCGACCCCGCCGCCCCAGATCACAAGCTGCATGTCTCAGCCGAGTTCCTCGAACATGTCCTTGGGCGCGCCACACTCCGGGCACACCCAATCGTCGGGCAGATCCTCAAACGGTGTTCCCGGCTGGATTCCCTGAGTGGGATCTCCGACCTGCGGGTCGTAGATCCATCCACACACTGTGCATTCCCACTTCGACATACCTCCACCTCGCTTCCCTGCAGTTTGTTGCGCCATTATACAGATGTACACGGCCGCGGGCGTTGCTGCTCCGTCACGCTGCGAGGGACTTGGGAGCTAGCCTACAATGCCGCAATTCAGCAGGGGGCCTATGGGGTTCTCAGTTTCAAACCACGCACTCGGTTGAGCACGCAAGCCAGCTCGAACCTCCGGGGCTGGGATAGGTCACCGTAGCGGGCGGGGACAAACCCTTCCATCCCCTTGGCAGCCAGCCTTTGTTCAACCCGGTCTAGAAGCTCGGCCACGGTAATTGGCTCACGCAGGTTATCGGCAACCCAGGCCAGGATATGGCCCGCCCCTCGCACCTGGCTGAGTTCCACGAACTGGTGGAGCTTGGTCAGGTCAACACGGGCGTTACCCAGACGCAGCGTGGCGTGGTCCGCCCGCACCACGCGCTTTCCCCGACGGTCACGCGCAGAGAGCGAGCCCGCATTCACATGGCGGGGCGTCGGCCGAGACAGCGGTTGGGCAGTCTCCGCGCGGCGCAACCCCTGGGCCAGGCTCTTGGCCTGAGCGGTGACGTCGAGCGGGCGGTACTCATGCATCATGATGACCGTATCCGCTGCCCCGAAGTAGTCCCCCGAACCACCCATCACCAGGACCGTGGACACGCCCAGCGCTTCGTACAGCTCACGTACCCTGTCCACAAACGGTGTAATCGGCTCCTTGTCCTTGCTGACCAGCTGCTGCATCCGCTCGTCCCTGATCATGAAGTTAGTGGCGGAAGTATCCTCGTCCACAAGCAATGTCCCGGCACCCGACTCCAGTGCCTCAGCGATGTTTGCCGCTTGGGAGGTGGAACCGGAAGCGTTTTCCGACTGGAACCGCGCGGTATCCTGTCCCCCGGGGAGCTCACCGATAAAGCTAGAGATGTCCGTACCGCAAACGCTACGGCCGTCTTCTGCCCTGATGATCACCGTCTCGGGGACCGCGATCACAAACTCCCGCCCGTCGCCGGGGATGTGGTTATACACTCCCCGGGACACAGCCGAAAGCAAGGTCGATTTGCCGTGATAGCCCCCGCCCACCACCAGCGTGACTCCCTCGGGAATTCCCATCCCCGACACGGGGGGGCCGTTGGGCCGCTCCAAGCTGACTTCCAGCGACTCGGGAGGGTCAAACGGGACAGCTCCCTTGGCCAACGGGCGCTGCGATACACCCGAGGCACGTGGGAGCATAGCCCCTCTGTTCACCAAGGCCACGAGGCCCTCCGAACGGAGCTGGGCCCGCAGTGCATCAGCGTCCTCTACACAGCGTACATGAGCACGTACCGCCTCCTGTGGCAAGCTGGACCACCGCAGCGCCTGTCGAGCCAATTGGGGCAGTTCCTCCAAAAGCATGGCCATGGCTTGCCGTCCCAGGACCCGCCGCCCTGCCGCTGGCAGTCCACAGCTGATCACCGCCTCCACGCCGTTCTCGTCCACGCGCATGGCAGTTCGCCTGACCACGCACGGCCCGTGGTCCACCACGGAAAACCGCCCCGACTTCCCAGACCCGCGGCCGCCTTTCGTACACTTGGCGATTGCCTTGTCCAGCGCGCGAACAAGGTAGTCCTCCAGCCCGACTCTGCGCGACGGTGTGGACCATGCTTCGCCCGGGAAGCTCGCAACCTCCGGCCGCACCGTTATGCGCAGGCGACTGGGAGCGGCAAAGGGGTCGCCCTGCACATGATCCACATGGAGGGTGAAGTCGTCGAACGCCCATGCCCCACGGATGTCCTTGTACGCACCGTAGCCTGCTCCGTCTATACGCTGCAGCGTTGAACGTAGGACTTGCTGATCACGCATAGGGCGCATTCTACGGAAGACTGGGCCTTCATCCCAAGCACCGCTAGTCCCAACGAGAGCGCATGCGCGCAGACAGATCCGCCTGCTCGGCAGCAGAGTGAAGCTCGCTCAGCTCATCGGGGTCGATCCCATAGCCCTCTTGATCCATGCTTTCCGCGACTTCCGAGTTGATGAACCGGCAGAGTTGCGCAAAACCATGCCGATATGAAGGCGCCACCCGCCGGTAGTAATAGCGCAATGGCCACAGCACATAGAGATGATCCCTGGCCCGCGTCAGCGCAACGTAGGCTACGCGTAGCTCCTCCTCCAGTTCCTCCGTCGATTTGCAAGCCATGTCCGAAGGCAGGAAACCGTCGGCAGCATGGACAAGGTACACTACATCCCACTCCCCTCCCTTGGCCGAATGAATGGTGGACAGTACAAGCCAATCATCGTCCTGTCGGGGCGGCCCCGCCAAGTCGCTGGTGGAGCTGGGCGGATCAAGCTGCAGCTCCACCAGGAATCGCTGGCGAGAAGTAAACCCGGAGGCGATCTGCTCCAGACTGGCCAAATCCCGCGCCCGGGCCTCCGGTTGCTCGTACAAGCGCTCAAGCAGCGGCTCGTAGTAAACCCGAACACGGGAGAGCTGAGCTGCCGGAGGCTGGTCGGTCGCCAACAGATCCCGCATGAGTTCGCCCAGGTTTTTGAGGTCCTCCCGGGCGGAGGAAGGCCCGTTGAAGCTTGAGATAGACCGAGGGTCGTGGCTGGCAGCTGCCAGGTGCTGGAGCGCCGCGGCCGCCGTTGCGTCGCCCACACCCTCCATCAGCTTCAACACGCGAAGCCAGGCCAGCTCGTCGTGTGAGTTCTCGGCGATCCTTAGAATGGCCAAGAGGTCTTTTACATGCGCAGCCTCCAGGAAGCGAAGACCACCATATTTGTGGTAGGGAATCCCCCTGCGCCCTAGTTCCACCTCCAACGAGGCGGACAGGTGCGAGGCCCGAAACAGGACCGCCTGATTGCGTAGTGGTGTCCCCTGTTCTAGCTGATCAAGCACGCGGCCGATCACGTAGTCGTCCTGCGCATGCTCGTCCGCACAGGTAATCAAACGAGGCCGCGGGCCGTTTCCACGAACGCTCCACAGGTCCTTTGTATAGCGCTCCCGGGCTTGGGCGACAAGACGGTTTGTGGTCTCCAAAATCGGGGCTCTTGACCTGTAGTTCTCCTCCAAGGTTATCACGGTGGTGTCCGGGAACTGAACCGGAAAATCAAGCATATTGCGAACTTCCGCTGCGCGGAAACTATAGATACTTTGGGCATCGTCCCCCACGACCATGATGTTCCCATTCTTCCCCCGTATGCCCTGGAGAATGCGTGCCTGTACCACATTGGTATCCTGGTATTCGTCCACCAGTATGTGGTCAAAGCGCTGCCCCAAGCGGGCTCCAAGTCGAGGGTGGCTTGCAAGTTCCGCCCAGTAGACCAAAAGGTCATCGAAGTCAAGCACACGCCTATCCTGTTTTCGTTGTTCGTAGTGCCCAAAGAGCTTCTTCAGCTCATCTTCCCAACCCCCGCACCACGGGTAGTGATGCTCGATCACCTCGGACACGGGAAGCTCGGCGTTCACGCAACGGGAGTAGATATTGAGACAGGTGGCCTTACGCGGAAACCGTCGGGCGCCCCGGGCCAACCCCAGTTCACCCCGCAACAGCCCCATGAGTTCCGCGGCATCCGTCTCGTCCAGCACCGTGAACTCGGGGGATAACCCCACCGCCTTGGCATGAGTCCTGAGGAGGCGGTGGGCTACGGAGTGAAAAGTCCCGCCCCATACATGGCGCAATGTGAGCCCTCTACGGGACACGATAGACGCCGCCCGAGCGAGCATGTCTTGCGCCGCCCGTCGGGTGAAGGTAAGGAGCATGATCCTATCCGGATCCACGCCGGTGGCCACGAGGTAAGCAACCCGGTAGGCAAGCGTTCGCGTCTTTCCTGTACCCGCCCCCGCAACCACCAGCAGAGGACCTTCCCCGTGGGTGACCGCCACGCGCTGGGCCGAGTTCAGCTCGCCCAACCATGCAAATCGTTCCCCGATGTCCACCGTAGACTCCTTCCCGGAATGGATTGTCCCCCCTACAGACAGGCTCCCGCAACGGGAGTACCCCAGCTAGCGTCTTCCCCTGAGCACAACACGGGAGCCAGGCTTGGTCAGAGGGATGTCCTCAGCACACAGCGGACATTCCTCCGGCGCATAGGTAGGTATCTGAAGCTGAAGTATTGCGTGCACCGGCAGGACGTCTACGCGGTGGTCTTCAGAACGGTCCACCAGGGCCAGCAGCCCCACTGGCGAAGCCTCCTTTGCCTGAACAAGCCGCAGGACTTCCCCGGTGGTAATTCCAGTTGTCACTACGTCTTCCACCACCAGTACCCGGTCGCCAGGTTCCAGCGTGAATCCTCTCCGAAGAGACAATGCACCGCTAGCATCCCGCTCCGGAAAGAGGAACGGCACACCCAACGCACGCGCTACTTCGTAGCCGATAAGGATCCCTCCCATTGGAGGGGCGATCACCCGATCAACCGAGGCCCCGGGCGTCCGACCAGCCAAAGCCCGCCCCAGTGCTTCAGCGTCTTCCGGCCGCTCCAGCACCTTTGCGCATTGGACGTAGGCCGGAGAGTGCCGCCCCGAGGACAGAAGGAAGTGCCCCTCCAACAGGGCGTTGCGACGCACGAACAGATCGTGCCATCTCCGGCTCATCCCGTCTCCTTCGCCGACTGGATTCGGTCGGCCAGCTCGTGAGCGCTTGCTGCAGGGTCAGCGGCCCCGGCCACGGCACGGGAGACGTTGACCAGCACCAAGTGGCCCGGGGCGGCTCCGAGAATCCGTGCCAGATCCCCCCCTTGTGTGCCCACACCAGGAACCAGCCAAGGCAGATGGGGCGCTGCTTGATAAACTCGACCGGCGGCCGCCGAACGTGTGGCTCCAACCACTAATCCTACGAGGCCGGGATACTGGCGTTCCATCTCCACAGCCAATGAGGTCACCTCAAGGTAGAGCGGCGGTTCGCCGTGGTCCACCACACCCCGCGAGGCAGGATTGCTTGGCAGCGCAAGCACGAACACAAATAGCCCCTTCTCCAGCAAAGGAGTCACCGCGTCCTGTCCCATGTATACTGAACTGGTCACCGCGTCCACCCCCAAGCGTTCGGCCGCCGCAGCGTAGGCGGCGGCGGTGGACGCGATATCCCCCCATTTGCCGTCGAGGATTACAGGGCAACCCGCCGAGGCGTGGATGTACTCCACTATTCGGCTCAGTACTCTCAGCCCCGGGGGTCCCCAGCTCAGGTAAAAGGCTAGGTTCGCCTTGTAGGCAGCCGCCCGGGGTTCGGTCGAGTCCACCAGGCGCTTGAGGTGACGGAGCATTCCCCGGGCAGTTCCTCCAAAGGAAGCCGGGATCTCCCCAGCCCGCGGATCCAACCCCACGCAAAGCCAGCTTTGGCTCCGGGCCACCCCCTCTTCAAGCCGGCTTAGGAACATCCAGCCCCCCTCGGTGAGCGCAGCCCACCACTTCCGAGTACTGTCCAATCCCTCGGCACGAGAGCCACTCCTCCAGCTCCTCCACCAGCCGCCAAGGGAGTGCCGGATCCGCCATTACAGCAAGCCCTAAACCCACCAAGTCCGCGCCAGCCATTGCCATCTCCAGAAGGCTTCCCAGGTTGGTTACTCCTCCCACCCCCACAATGGGAACACCGGGAAATGCTTGTCGCGCCTGAAACACTTTAGCCAACGAAATGGGGAGGATGGCGCCGCCTGATAATCCTCCCCACTTCCTGGCAAAAGCAGGCAGCCCGGTGTCGTGCTTAATGCGCAAGCCCCGTACCGCATTCACCAGGGTGAGTCCAGTTGCCCCCGCCTTCAACGCCGCCTCTCCCTGTGGTACCACGTCGGGCACATCCGGCGAAAGCTTTGCCAGAAGCGGCGTGTGGGTAGCCCCGGCGGATGCACGCACCATCTCCCCTGTCGCCTTGCTGTCCCAGGCAGGGATCCTGCCATCCACGTTGGGGCAGGAAAGGTTTAGCTCCAACACATCAACTCCCGCGGCCCCGCCCAAAGCTCCGGCCATGGCCTCGGCCTCCCCCGGTTCCGGCGCAGCAAAGCTCACCACTCTCACCGTGGGCAGTTCCCGCAGCTGGGGCAAGATCTCGGCGAAGAAGATTTCGAGTCCCGGATTGGCCAAGCCGATCGAGTTCAGCGCGCCTGCAGGGGCATCTACGAGGCGCGGAGGCGGGTTCCCCTGCCGAGGCTCGCGAGTCAGGGTCTTTGTGGTCAGTCCTCCCAGAGAGCGCTTCCGAAAAAACGTGGCCAGCTCCAGCCCGAAGCCCGCCGGTCCGGACGCCAACAACACCGGATTGATAAATTCCCAGCCTAGTCGGTCGAGTTTAAGGCTCACCAAGGCAATCTCTCCAGTGGAAGCAAAGGGCCCTCCAAGCATAGACGGCACGGTCCCTCCCTGGTCATCACCACGCAGCCTTGGCACGCCCCGTAGGCGCAACCCATTCTTTCCTCCAAGGCCACGTACACCCCCCGGCGGTCCGGGAGCCCATCGGCCAGCTGGAAGAACATCTCCTTGGGACCACAGGCAATCATCCCCAGCCCCGGCCTCCACAGGCTTAGGGCCTGCGCGCCGGCGCTGCCTTGCCCCTGCTCCTCCACCAGGACCGGGGTGTCGGGCAGAACTCCGGCGTCCGTGGCTCGCCGTAGGCCGAACACCACCGATTCCACAAGTTCCGGGTGGCGCTGCCAGAAGAATTGCAATGGAGCGATACCGCTGCCACCGCCTACCAAGATATACTGCCGGTTAGGATCAACAGCCTCTAGGAAGGGCACGCCGTAGGGGCCACGCACCTCGAAACGTGTACCCCGCGGAGCCTCCGCCAGCCGCGCTCGCAAGAGCCCCTCGTCCTTCACCAGGAAGGCCACGCGGTTGCCCGCGCTCCACAGCAACGATAGGGGCCGCGGGAGAGCCGGGCCGCCCTCCGTTCGAGCCATGAGAAACTGGCCGGGCTGTGCAGCGATCTCCCGCTCGGTCGCCAATTCGGCCACGGCATATCCCCCACTCCGACGCCGGCCCACCAGGTGTGCCGACTGCCAACACAAAAAAAACGACCCCACCCCGGGGGTCGCCGTCTGCGCTACGTCCTTGCGATGCCTCACGCCCGATGAACCTCCTCTTCAGCTCACCGGAAGGACATTATACCCGCATCCCCTCCCCAGGGCAACTCGAGTGCGGCCCGGCATTACACCAGCGGCCACACCCGCGGCAAGAGGAGCACAATCACCCCAAACAGCATAGCCGCTAAAGGCCACCCCACCCGGGCATAGTCACGGAACCGATATCCCCCCGCACCCATTACCAGCACATTGACCGCGTGCCCCACAGGACTGAGGAAGGCGAAGGAGGTGGCCAGTGCTACAGTCATCCCCAGCGCCTGGACGCTCAACCCCGTATGGGCGGCCGTCTCGATAGCAATGGGAGCCATCACTGCCGCAACCGCCGGGCCGGTAAGCGCCTGAGTGAGAAGTGCCGTGAGAGCGAACAATCCCGCCATCAGCACCACCGGGCCGGCACGATCCAGCGCGGCCACAATCCCGTCAGCGAGCAGCTCCGCCGCTCCGGACTGAGCCATGGCCAGGCTGAGGGGAAGCATCCCCGCCACCAAGAACACGCTACGCCAGTCAACGGCCCTGTAGGCATGGTCCATAGACAACACTCCAGCCAATACCATGACCAAGGCCCCGCCCAGCATGATCTGTCCAAGCGACATCGGCCACACCACAGCCAGGGCCAAGGTTCCCACCAGGATGGCCAGCGCGATCTTCCCCTTACGAGGCACTGGAGCAGTCTCCTTCTCCGTGCTGAGGAGGATCAGGTCCGGTTCAGCGTCCAACACCTGCAACCGCTCTCGCGGCCCCTGGAGAAGCAACGCATCCCCGAATTCCAGTCTTACGTCCGGAAGGCCCTCGCGGATCGGCTCTTCTGCCCGCCAGACGGCAAGCGCAGTCATCCCGTACTTATAGCGGAAGTGCGCTTCCCTCAGCGTGTGGCCGATGAGGCTCGAACGCGGAGCGAGCATCGCCTCCACCACCACAGTCGCTTCGCTTTCCAGATCCTGCTCTTTCCACGGCCGTCCCGGAAGGATCTCCAGGTAAGGCTCCCGGTCCCGCCTCCGGAAGTCCTCCACATCCCCCTCCAGGAGAACAACGTCCCCCTCCTGAAGAACGGTCTCCGGCAGTGGAGATGTCAAGAGCTTTCCCTTGCGCTCCACCGCCACCACAGTCAGTCCATACACTTCGCGGAAAGTGCTCTCGGCAATCCGTTTTCCAATTAAGTACGAGCCTGGCGTTACCCTAGCGCGGAACAGGCGTTCCCCCAGCCGGTACACGTCCAGCAGATCTTTCTCATGACGCGGGAGGGACCAAAGCCCCTCGTCAGGAGAGCGATCGGGGAGTCGGCGGCGTCCCCACAGGCCCATGTACGCAACACCGACGGCGACGATGGGCAGGCCCACGAGCGCGAAGTCCGTCAGGCCGTACCCGGGCTCCCCGTGCTCCTGCAGGATGCTGCTCACCACGATGTTCATCGTTGTCAGAAGCGTTGCCATCCCTCCCAGCATAGTGGAGAAAGCCAAGGGCATGAGCACGCGGGAGGCTTTCACCCCCGCACGTCTCGCCGCACCCGTGACCGCGGGAAGGAGCACCGCGGCGGCAGCGATGTTGTTCATGAACAAGGAGAGGAACGCACCAGCAACCATCACAGCCACGACCAACCGCCCTTCGCTCCCTCCACCCAGGCGCAGCAGAAGCCGGCCCACCTGCTGAGTGACGCCTGTACGATTCAATCCTTCCGCTATAATGAAGATGGCCAGGATCGTGATCACTGCAGGGCTGCTGAACCCCGACAGCGCCTCCCGGGAAGAGAGCACACCCGCTCCGGCCAGGACCACCACAACGGAAAGAGCGATTAGATCGGGTCTCACACGGTCGCTGAGAAGCAACAGCATCGCAACGACCACCACTGCCAGCGTGGCCAGCATCTGTGTGTCCATCACGTATCCTGCTGCTCGGTGCCCATACTTATCCTACTCCCCCTCTGCAGGCGCACGCTTCCAGCCCGGGTGCAACCTACACCGGCACACACCCTCACCGCAACATCGGTTGAGCCCTGGCCTTTCACTGGTAGGGTAGCATTCCCTGGGCATGGGGCCAATACCTCGGGCCCCTTGTAGCAGGTAGGGCCGGCAGGTAGGCTTTGTGGTTGTACAATCACGCACGCGGAGCACGCGGAGAAGGGGTAATGGCATGCCTGAAGGAAGACAACTGGTGGACAAGGTCATCTCGCTGTGCAAGCGGCGAGGATTCATCTTCCAATCCAGCGAGATCTACGGCGGCCTGGGGGGATTCTGGGACTACGGGCCTCTGGGCGTGGAGCTCAAGCGCAATCTGAAGGAAGCTTGGTGGCAGGACATGGTGACCGGCCACGACGACACCACGGCACCGGAAGGCCTGCCCAGCCCGTACGCAATGGTGGGGCTGGACACCAGCATCATCATGCATCCTCAGGTGTGGAAGGCCTCGGGGCACTACGACCTATTTCACGACCTATTGGTGGACTGCAAGACGGAAGGGTGCAAGGCCCGCTTCCGCGCTGATCAGCTGGCGAACAACCGCTGTCCGCTCAAGCCCAGTAAGGCGCCGGGCGAACACGAAGCTTGCGCCCTCACCGAGCCGCGGGATTTCAACCTCATGTTCAAGACCTATGTCGGCGCTTTGGTCAATCCCGAATCGGAAAGCTATCTACGACCGGAAACCGCACAGGGTATTTTCGTCAACTTCAAGAATGTGCTTGCTACCGCTCGGGTACGTCTTCCGTTCGGTATTGCCCAGATCGGCAAGAGCTTTCGCAACGAGATCACGCCCCGTCACTACACCTTCCGCTCCCGAGAGTTTGAGCAAATGGAGATCGAGTTCTTCTGCCGTCCCCGGGAGTCCAATGCTTGGTATATGTACTGGCGCGACCGTCGCTTTGCCTGGTACCTGGCCCTGGGCTTGGAGGGACGACGCCTCCGACTGCGGGACCACCAAGCCGATGAGCTCAGTCACTACAGCTGCGGGACTGCGGACATCGAGTACGCTTTCCCGTTCTTGCCCGAGGGAGAATTCGGTGAACTCGAGGGTGTAGCCCACCGGGGGGACTTCGATCTCCGCAGCCACATGGAAGGCAAGCTCGTTCGCCAAGAAGACGGATTCGCGGTAGAGGTCGACGAGGAAGGTCACCCGCGACACCCCGGAGCGGGCAAGGACCTCTCGTACTTTGACGAGGAGACCCATGAGCGGCTGGTACCCCATGTAATCGAGCCCTCTGCTGGCGCTGACCGGGCCGCGTTGGCCTTCCTCTGTGAAGCCTTCACCGAGGATGCCATTCCCGATGAGAAAGGAATCCCTCAACCCCGGGTGGTTCTCAAACTCCACCCCCGCCTGGCTCCCGTAAAGACAGCGGTCCTTCCCCTAATACGAAAAGACGGGATGCCCGAGGTGGCCAAGGAATTGTACCGGGAGTTAAAGCGCAAGTGGAACGTCGCCTACGACGAAAAGGGGTCCATCGGCCGACGCTATCGCCGGCAGGACGAGAGCGGCACTCCTCTCTGCGTCACCGTCGACCGGGATACGCTATCGGATGGGACTGTCACCGTTCGGGATCGGGACACCACTACGCAAACCCGCGTATCTGCAAAAGAGTTGGTTAGTCACGTATCCGAGCGGCTCGCCGGCTAGGCGGTGTCGTCCGACTTGCTATACGCGTATGCAGCATACACCTGACGCTCCAGTGTCTCTTGGTGGTAGTCACGGCCGAGCGCACGGGAAACGAAGCTTGCCAGGCCCGAGCGCAGGTTCTCCGAGTAGTCCACTGCGAGGACTCCTTCCTCCCCCAGCGAGCTCACCGACTCGGACAACAGCATCGCACCCACGCGCCGCCAGTCTTGGTGCTCCGGATCGATTACCACCGCTGGAAGGTAAAACACCCTGCCCTTCTCGTATAGCTCAGGATAGCGATGCCGATAGTAGTCGGGGTTTACCCAGGGGACCTTTTCCAGAACAGTGGTGATCACGCATAGCCCGGCCAGCGAGCCCCCTACATAGGCAACGTACTTGGCGAAGTCACGGTCTAAGAGCAACTGATCAAACTGCTCTCGCGTGTAGCTGCCGTGCGGCATAGGCGTACGGCAAGCCAAAGGTGCAAACGCGCTCCGGTAGATTTCCCAGCACCGCTCAGCTTCGTCCGGCTTCTCCACCGTATCCCTGTGCAAGACCCTGATCGCCTGTTGCGCTTGTTCCGCCATGCCGGGGGCCATTATAACGCGCTCGTCGTGCTCCGCAGCGGAGCGCTCCACCATCCCGTGGCGCTAGTGCATGGTGTTCTCACAGCCCTGCAGGGCCACGGTGACGCTACGTTGCCTATGCCGCCGCCTGCGTCCCTCAAGACGTGTGCTTGCGGTGAACCCTGGGGCGGGAG